>UQUL01000003.1 GCA_900544235.1 uncultured Collinsella sp. | reverse complement strand
TCGGCAGCGTCAGATGTGTATAAGAGACAGGTGGCCTTCCGACCCAGGGGAGGGGCGACCGCCCCGCCTCTTTTCGGCGGCTTGGGCGCTCGGGCCAAAAGAAAGGGCGCGACCGCCGAAACGACCGCGCCCCTATTGGTGCATTGCTATGTTTTGCGCTAGAACAGCCGCGTGCGGCGTATCTGGTACTGCTTGGTGTCGCCCGGCATCCTGTTGCCGCGCCGCTGGTTGCAGATCCTGTGCGCGGCGTCCACGTTGGAGTAGTCCAGCGGATTGCCTCCCCTCGACACTGGCAGCAGCTCGTCCACCTCGAAGCTCCACGGGTCGCCGCTCGGAAGGCTGTAGTCTATCGGCTGGCCGCATATGTGGCACGGCCTGCCCTCGGCTCTCAGCCTTGCCCTCAGCTTGCGCCGCGCGTTGCCGTTGCGGTTGCGCGGGTTACCGCTCATGGCAGCAGCCCGGAGATTCCCGAGATCGCCCACGCGATGCCGTAGCATGCGAGCGCGATGAAGAAGATTCCGATGGCGCCGCCGAGAACCTTGCCGATAAGTTTGTTAATCATATCATCCTCCAATGATCATGCGGGCCAGCGATACCGCCGCCCACAGCGTCAATCCGTCTATTAGCAGGGATGCCGCTATCACGAGCAGGCATCCCCAGTTGCATCCCGGGCGGCTCATTCATCCTCCCACCTGATTGTCCCGTCGTCGTACTCGGCCTTGAGCCAGTCCAGGTACTCGCCCCATGAGCCGAAGTCTCGCACCCAGCGCGATGCGAACGCGCACGTTGTGAAGGGGTTGCACTCGCTCAGCGAGATTTTGAACCGCCGCCCGTCGCGCATCATGCGCACCTCCATGCGCATCGCGGCCTCGGGCGAACCGAAGTACCGCTCCCAGTTGGTCAATCGTCCACCTCCTATCCGCAGGCGAACAGGGCAAGCAGGATCAGACCTGCCGCGAGCATCCGAACAACCCAGGCCTCAAGCGCCAGGATTCCGAGCAGCAGCGCCACACCGGAGGCGGCTAGCCATCGCATCGTTCGCACGTGTCCTCCTGCATGTCCTTGTAATGCTCGACAATCCAGTCACGCGCCCAGCAGGCGGCCTCCCATGCCGGAAGCGGGCGCTTGCCCGCCTCTTCGTCGAACGCCTCCTCGAACTCGAACTCACAGATGCCGTAGTCGCAGCAGCCTTCCAGCAGATGCGAGCAGTCCCCGCAGGTTTTCGGCTCCTCCTGGTTCCACGGCGCGTTCGGGTCTCCATCGAAGCAGCCGGGCGGCAGGTTCCACCCGCTGCCCGGCTCGTAGTAGGCCATGCTCACGAGGCATCACCACGGCACGGTAGGTCGTACCCGACGAGCTCAAGGTCGTAGGCAACAGCTGCGGCGCGCTCGACCTTGCAGCCCCGTGCGTTTTCCCAGCCATCGCATAGGTACACAGCGTCGCACTCGGCCATCTTGCCAAGGCTTTGGCTCAGGTAGTACAGCGGCACGTTCACCACCTTGGGCGGCACCGCGAGGCCGTCCTTGAAGTACGTGTCCACGACCTCGTATCCGCGCCGCTCAAGCTCTGCGACCGCCTTCGCGCGGGCCTCAAGTATCTGCTCCTCGCCAAGCCCGTTCATGGGCTGGACGATCATCGCCTTCTTCATTTCTGCTCCTCTCGCACGTTGCTATAGTCGATTTCGTCGCGGCACTTTTCGCAGACCTCACCGACACACTTCTTGTTGTCCTTCCAAAATTCGCGCGGGTAGCACGTGAAAAACGGGTTGCAGTGCGTTTTGCCGCACCTCGCGCACGTCCATTTATACGGGTCGCAGCTCATGCGATCTCACCAGCCTCGGCCATGGCGATCCTCTCGCCGATCCACCGCATCACGGGGACGGCCATGCTGTTGCCGATCGCCTTGTAGCGCGGGCCATCCGGGCACTCCTCTGCGGGCTTGCCGCGATAGGGTATCCTCGTCCAATCATCGGGGAAGCCTTGCAGCCGCTCGCACTCGCGCGGCGTGAGCCTTCGCACAACCATGCCTCCTCCTTCCTCGCTGAAAAGCGTCTGAGTGTTGCTGGTGGAGAGGGTGAGCGACACTTCGTCGCTCACCAGCGCTCCTTTGCCCTCGCCCGCGCATCCGCAGCGGACGAGCAGCGTGCAGGCGCTCACAGGCACACCGACGGCGCGTCGCCGCCAACCTTGAGCGTGCCAACCATGTCGTATCCGATCGCCGTGTTGGCGTTGAGGTCGGCCATCGTTATCGGCTCGTCGATGGGGTACACGGCCGGGTTGTGCCAATCGGCGGTGAGCGTGGGAGACTGCTCGGGCTCTGCGCCTACTCCTCCCGCGCCTGCCCCTTGGTGGTACTTGAAGCCTGCGCTGCGAGGGCTTCTTCCAGCCTCTTCGGCAAGGCTCGCCCTCTTTTCCGCGCTCGATTCAAGATTCCCTCGCATGCTCTCCGGCTCAATGAGTACGCCGATGGGGGGGCAGGCTCCAAGATGTCCGACAAGAAAGAGACGGCGGCGTCTTTGGGCCACTCCGAAGAACTGCGCATCGAGTATGCGCCACGCCAGGCCGTACCCGAGCTTGTCCATTTCGGACAGGAGCTGTCGGAAAGCCTCCCCATTCTCGCTTGAGAGCGCTCCCGGGACGTTTTCCCAAAGAAACCATCGAGGACGTATCTCACGTACCGCCCGAATGTACTCGAACATGAGTCCTGACTCACCTTGCAACCCCTCCCGTTTGCCCGCGATCGAGAAGGACTGGCACGGGCTGCCGCCCACCACCAGATCCACCTTGTTGCGGTATTTCTTCCAATTGGCCTTTGTCACGTCGCCGACGTTCGGCACCTCGGGGTACCGCTCGGCCAAAACGGCGCTGGGGAACTCGTCGAACTCGGCGAAGCACACAGGCTTCCAGCCCAGCGGCTCCCACGCCACGGTCGCGGCCTCTATACCGCTGAAAAGCGAGACGTACTTCATTGGTGCGCCCCCAATGCTTGCTCGACGAGCATGAAGAAGCGGCGCTCGGCGCTGTCCGACGGGTTGCGCTTGCGCATGTCGGCAATCTTCAGCAGCTCGTCTTCCTCGTAATAGGTGGCGTCCCAATCGACCTCGGGCCAGTCGTAGCAGGAGCAGTGCCAGCCCTCCAGCAAGATGTAGCCTTTGTCGTAATAGTCGTCGCTTCCATCGCCGGCGTAGATCAACATATAGCGCTCTTCGCTGTAATCAGGCTCGCTTTGAGCCGCGCAGATGATGCGCCACGGCTCGATAGTTTTCGGCGCCTCGATGGCCTTCATGACTCGTCACCGTCCTCGGCCTTCGTCGGTTTCTGCTCGAATCGACACCACCTGGTTCCGCGCACGTCTATTGCAACGAAATTGTCGTAGCGCTTGCAGCACGTGCGCTCCACGTGGTCGATGTATGCCCCGCTGTCGCACAAGATGGTCACGCTGTTGAAGGCCTTGAAGCGCGAGTGCACGCATTGGGTGCACGGCGGTGTCTTGGCTTTCCTAATCTCCCTGATCGGGTTTTTGAGCTTCATCGTAGGCGCCTCGTTCCTCTTCGCTTGCTCATCGGTAGCCTCTCTTTCCGTAGCGCCCGTCGCGTTTCATGTTCTGGATGTGGTTCTGCATTTCCCGGGCGGCCTGGTCTCCCTCGGGCGGCAGCTTGCGCCCGCTCGCGCACTCGACGCAGTGGACGCGCCAGCCGTCACGGCAGCGCTCGAAGTGGCCGAAGCCCGGCGGAGTCCACTTGCCGCACTCTCGGCAGTAGCCGCCGTATGCGTTACGCGCCATTCGCATCGCCGCCCAGTTTCGCGCCGCACATCGGGCAGTAGTTGATGTCCTTCGTGTAGCAATAGTCGCTGTTGTCAAACGTAACGACGATCGCATACGACTCCTTGGGCTGCTTGTCTTTGCTCAAGAAGCACAAGCGCCCGACCGCAACCTCGTCGATGTCGCACGCGCGGCCTTCGGCGCTTGCGAACAGGCTCCGCTCTTCCTCGCAGTACACGCAGCTCATTCGCCCACCGCCTTCCTGATTCGCGCAGCCCAGTCGATCACGCCGTCCGCGTCGGCTGCGTCGCACTCGTCGGCGACCCTCAAAAGCTCGTCGAGGTCAACCTTCCTCTTCGGCATCAAGCCCCATCCGTATTCCGTGCCACTCTCCGTTTCGATTGCGTACGGTGTCAGTGCGCAATCGGCCAGTTCGATGATGTAACAGCTCATTTCACCACCCCCGCGAGGCATCGGGGGAACGTGCCCGTCAGGTCGATGCACGTGCCGTCATCGTCGACGGCGAAGCACTGGTAGCTGTCCTCGGTCATGGCCTCGACCTGCTTCAGCGCGTCCTCTCGCGTCTCGGCCTCGCCGATCTTGATGCCAGTCCTGTAGGCGCTCGCGTAGCTCTGGCAAAGCGAGCGCTCGTAAATGCGTATCATTCCTGGCCCGCCTTCCACTCGTTGACCAGTTCGTCGTACTCCTCTCGGAACTCAGGCTCGAAGTAGGCGATGAACTCGCTCTTGGTCATGCCGCAGCGCAGGCTTGAGTAGCCGACGTGCTCGATGCACCAGTCAGAGAACGGGATGATCTTGCCGCCGTCGTCCACGCTCGTGCGGTAGCCGGTGCCGTCGCGGTAGAGCTTACGGCGGCCCTCCTTGCGGATGGCCTGCTCGACCTTCGAGGCATCGCGCTCGCCGCGCTCCATGAGCTTGCCGCGCAGCTCCTCTGCCTCGTCCTGCGCCTGCTCAAGCTCACCGCGCAGCCAATCGCGCTCCGCCCGCGCCTGCTCCAGCTGATCGAGCACGTACTGCTCGCATGTCTTGATCTCCATGGGTCATATCCCTTCTCGTATCATCTCGTTGCCGTCACGGTCTGTGATCAGCCAATATCCGTATTCGTAAAGCCCGGGGTCGTGCGGCTCGTAGACCTGCAACAGCTGGCCAGTCCACCAGGCCTCCTCGTAGACCGGATGCCGCCAGTGCCACTCGGCCTTGAGCCGCGCCCCGCCGTGGAACTTGTCGTGGCACCCGGTCGTCCCGCTGCCGCAGAGGCAGAACAGCGGGCTTCGCAAGTCCCAGGCGCCGCACGGCGTGACCAGGCGGAACGTCTCGCCCCAAGACCGGTGCGCCACGTGGTGCACGCTTCCGGCGCGCCTGCCGCAGACGCAGCACCGGGGCGAAAGCGCCTCGTAGGCCTTTCCGTGGGTGTAGTGCGCCCCCAGGTGAGGCTTGCCGTAAAGCTCGGCTCGCTCCTTGGGGTAGCCGCGAAGCACCCCCGCATCGAGGATCATTGCAGCCTCCCGTCCGGGCCATCGAAGTGATCGACCCTGGCGCCGCCCCTCAGCCGCGACACTATTGCCTTCGCGGTGTCAGGGTCTCCCTGCTCGGCAAGCCTGCGCACGAGGTCGCTTGGCTTGTACTGCGTTGTCACCAGCGTGGGCAGCATCGCGGAGTAGCGCTGGTCGATCAGGCTGAACAGGCTGTCCAAAACGAAACCCGTCGGCCTGCGCTTGCCCAGGTCGTCCACGATCAGGTAGCGCACCTCGGCGTAGCGCTTGAGCGGGTCGCCGCCGTCGTGGAAGCTGCGCTGGATCTCGTCGAGGATGCGGTACATCGGGGCCATGAGCACCGACCGCTTGCCTCCGGCCAGGCGCTTTGCCACGGCCGCGGCGCAGGTGGTCTTGTGAGTTCCGACGTCTCCCCAGAGATACACCCACTGGCCGCGCTTCATGCACTCGGCGATCTCGGCCGCCAACGGGTGGTCGAGGCTCACGTAGCGTTCGGGCACGCCCGCCCGCTTCCAGTCGTGCATGGCTCTGTCGAGCGCAGCCTTGCGAGCCGCCTCGGCCTCGGCCTGGCGCTCCTTCTCGCGCTCGGCCTCGGCGCCTGCGCAGCCGCACTGCTCGTAGCCGCAGAACAGCGTCCGCCCAGCGAGCCGCGTGGTGCGGGCCTTGAGGGTCGCGCCGCAGTGCGGGCACTCAGTCGTAGGCCGAAAATCCATCGTCTGGCACCTCCTTTGCCATGCCGTTTTTTGGCTTCGAGGTGCGCACCCAGTTGCGCACCGTGGCCTTCCAGTCCTTCATGTGCGATCGCCCGATCATCCAGCCCTTTTGGGCGTAGAAGTCGACGAAGCGCTCGGGGTCGAAGTCGAGGGCGGTGAGGTCGAGGCCCTTGTCCGCAGCGAACTGCTGGGCGTATTCGGCGACCTCGGCGGGAGAGGGGGCGCGGAAACGCGCCGCTTTCCCTCTTTCCTTAATCCCTTTTCCTGACTCCTCTTCCTCTTCCTCTTCGCTTGCCCGTTTGCTCTCGGGTTTGCTTGCATCGTTGCTTGCCGCTTTGCTCTGCGGTTTGCTTCCCGTTTCGCTTGCCCGTTTGCTCTCGGGTTTGCTTGCCGCTTTGCCGCCCGATCCTCCCGCCACGATGCGCTTGCGCGAGGTCTCCATGACTGGCTGCACGGCGAACAGCACGGCCTCTTGGGCGTCCGTCCGAGGCTCGGGCTGCTCGCCAGTTCGCAGGTACCGGACGATCATGCCGATAAGCTCGTCGCCCTCCCTGCGGTTGCGCAGCCTAAGCGGCCCGTCTATGAGCGAGTCCAGTACCTGCATGCCGCCATCGCCCCTAAAACGGGATGTCGCCGTCGTACAGGCTTTCCTGGGCGGGCGGCATGGGCGCTTGCTGCTGCTGGTATCCCTGCGGTGCCGCCGGGGCTTGCTGGTAGGCCTGCTGCACGTTCCACTGCTGGGGCGCCGCCTGCGGGGCGGGCTGCGGCGCGTACTGCTGCTGGTATCCCTGCGGTGCCGCCGGGGCTTGCTTCTGGCTCATGAGCTCGATCTCGTCCACGATCACCTCAAGCTTGGATCGGCGCTGGCCGTCCTTGTCCCAGCTCGAATAGCGCAGCTTGCCCTCGATGGCCACCTTCATGCCCTTGTGCAGGATGCGGCCCATGCTCTCGGCGCGGTTGCCGAACATCGTGCAGTCCACGAAGTTCGGGTAGTCCTCCCACTCGCCGGTTTGCTGGTTGCGGCGGCGGTCGTTGACGGCCACGCCAAAGCCCAGAACCTGCATGCCGCCCTGGGTAGCCCGCAGCTCGGGGTCGCGGGTCAAGTTCCCGCTGATGTTCACTCGGTTGATCGACATTTAGTAACTCCCTTCGCCGGTCCCGTTCGACCAGGTGCGCTTTATGTCCTCGTCGACGGTTCGGATCTTGAGCTTGTACACGTTTATCGCCTCTTGGCTCGCCTTGTAGAGCGCTTCGGCGCAGTCCCTGCGCTGCTTCAGCTCGGCTATGTCCTCACGGCCTCGGCAGAGGTCGCTTATCACCGTCACTGGCGTTCCCTTGGATCGCTCCTCAAGGATCGCGATGCGCAGCGCCTTGCGGTACTCGGCCTCGTTCTCGGCGTACTGGCTTCCGCTGTTGCGCAGCGCCTGAAGCTCGTCCATGAGCCTGTCGAAGAGCTGCATGCGCTCGGCGTAGAGGTCTTGCATGGCCTACACGACCTGCCATGCGGGGGACGGGCAGCACCCGGGGTTGGCCTTGAACTGCTCGTACTGCTGGCGGCTCTCGAACTGGTAGGAGGCGCCGCAGCTCTTGCACTTGGCGATGAATTGGCCGAACTCGGGCGGCTCCTTCTCGGCGGGCTTGCCGTCACCCATGAGGGTGTCGGGGTCACTCGTGCCGTCGATGTCGAAAGCTCCGCAGAGCGCGTACTTGCGGGCATAGCTCGATGCGCTGCCCGTGACCTGCGCCTCGTTCATGCCCTTCTGGCTCAAAGGCTCGCGGGCGTACGCATCGATCTCCAAAGGCTCGCCGTGGCCGTCCTCGAAGAACAGGCGGCACGTGGCCTTGACGTAGTAGCGCTCGCCGATCTGCTCGATCGAGTCGTTGAGCGTGAAGGCGATTCCCGCCGCCTTGCACGGCTCCTTGAGCGCCGCAACGATGTCCTCCATGCTGCGGTAGTAGAAGTTGCCGTGGGCGTTGTAGCGTGCCTTGGGCACCACCACGGATCGCTGCACCTGGGCCACGGCCTCGGCCAGCGTCATGTGCTTGTCTTCTGCCATCGTCTACTCCATCCTCGCTGCCACCTGGGCTGGCGTGCCCCGGCGGATGCTTCCGGTGATTCCCTGCGCCTTGAGCAGGGATGCGAGCGCCTGCATCTGCGATCGCGTGGCGCTCGGCACCTCGACCGTCCACGCCTCCAAAGGCTCCGCGACCGGTGCTGGCATGGGTGCCGGCATTGGTGCGGGCATTGGCACTGGCGCGGGCATCGGCTCAGGCTCGGGCGCTGCGATCGGCTCTGGCTCAGGCTCTGGTTCAGGCTCCGGCTCAGGCTCGGGTGCCATGGCCGCCTTCAGCTCGGCGATTCGCTGGTCTTCCTCGTCGGCCAAACGCGCCGCGTTCAAGGCGGCTCCGAGGTCGAGCGTGCGGAAGAACTCGCGCTCCGCGTCGGCGTAGTGCGGCATCGCCTCCTGCTGGGCCTTGAGCGTTTCCCAGTCTCTGGCCACGTCGGACACCTTGGCCTCAAGCGCCTGCTGCGCCTTGATCTCGCCGAAGGTCTTGTTGAGCCACTGCGGCTCATGCAGGCGCTCGTAGGGGACGACCGGCGCGAGCAGCCCCGCGAACTCCTCGTAGTGCTGCTGTAGGCGCGAGTAGAGCGCGTCCTTGCGCGTCTGCTCGGCCTCGTCAAGCTGCGCCTTGATGGCGTCGGTTGATTCGTCGATGATGGCCGTGATCTGCTTGCAGCGCCTCTCGAATGCGTCGAGCGGCTTGTTGTACTCGCGCTTCACGGCCTTGCGGCGTTCGTCGATCTCCTTCTTGATGCCGTTGAGGTAGCTGCGGTCGTGCTTGGCCTCCTTGATGGCCTGGGCGCTCGTGAGGTCGTAGGTGGCGCCCTCGTAGTCGGCCACGACCTTCTTCACGTGGGCCTCCAACGCGTCCATGTTCGAAGCGATAGTGGCCTCGGTGTAGGTGACCTCAAGCGTGGTGGCCTCGGCCTCGATGACCTCTGCCTCGACCTGCTGCGGTTCGGTTTCCTTAGCCATAGATCTCGCCCGTATCGTCGTCGAAGTCCATGGCCTGCTGCTGCTCAGCCACGGTGAGCAAAACCGTCTTGCCGCTCTGCTTGATGATGCGGAAGGCGTCGGCGTTGTCGGTCAGGATCTCGAATTGCAGGGTCGCAACGCTGCCCTTCACGGTGGCCTGCTTGAACTGCGCCTGGATGGTGGCTTCGTTGATCATGTCGTTACCTCCTATTTGATGCCGAGAACGGCGGCAAGGAACGCGCGACCGAACTCGCGCTCTTCCTCGCTGACGGGCTTGATCTTGTCGGCGATGAACTCGCGGCTCTTGGCGACGCACTTCTCGTCGATCCTGGAAAGCCCGGCCTCGCAAATCGCGATCATCACGTGGTAGGCGTTTGCCGCCGTCTCGCCGTCGTTGTTGTCAGGATGCGTGGCGTCGAACATGAGGTTGTTCGCGATGCAGGCGGCGTGGTCGAGCACTGCTTTGTGGAACTTGGTCCCGTGGAAGTCCTCAAAGCCGTTCTCTTCGAAGTATTTGGCGTTCATTTCTTCTCCTTCACGTACTCCTCGACGAAGTACTCGATGTAGATGTCTATGCGTGGTTTGGTGCCGTATGGCGACCTCGGGCGCTTGGTGACGGCTCCCATGTCGACCTGCGAATCGTCCTTGAAGGCGATCCCGTTGAGCGCGTCGCAGGCGAGCTTGCCGAGGTTGTCCCAGTCGGGCTTGCCGAGGTCGGCGCGGCCCTCCCAGTACTTCGGGTTGCTCTTCGCGAGCGGCCTGGTGGTCGAGATCCGCATCACGACCGGGCCGTCGTGGTCGGCGAAGGTCTCGCCGTATGCCGCGCGGAACGCGTCCTTGATGGCCTTCTCGGCCTTGAGCGTCTTGGTCGGCGTGTAGGTGCGGTGGTTGCGGTAGTCGGTCATAGGGCGCTGCTTTCCAACAAGCTCTGCTGGGTGCATGGTGATGTGCGCCGTGGCCGCAAGGGTGCGCTGCCAGCTCATTCGCTGAACCCATCGCTCTGGCTGCGGTGCTTGTTGAAGGCTCCGCGCAGCTCCGGGTACCGCGCCTCCATGATTCGGGCAAGGGCTGGGGCTATGCCGTTCTTGCAGCCAACGTGCAGCTCGTTGCGCACCATGTTCACCAGGTAGTTGATCGACACGTAGCCCTTCTCCTTGAGGCGGCGGGCGTTGGAAAGCATGAACTGCCACGCCTCGGGGTTGGCCTCGACCCACTTCTTGGCCTCGGCAACGTCCTGCTCGCCAGCCATGCCCAGGCCGAAGATCTCAAGCTGGTTGCTCTGGGGTTTGGGGCGGTATCTCTCGTCGTTACGCATTGAGCACCGCCATGCTGCCCACGGCTCGCTGGGCGTCGGCAACGGCCTGGTCCATCGTGGGGATGACCCAGAGCCAGAGCACGGCGAGGAAGATCATGAGGGCCGCGAGGAAGCCGACCATGACGCCCGCCTTGAACTGCGAGCGCTCAAGCTGCTCCTGCGCCGTCGGGCGCTTGCCCTCGAATGGTATGATGGACGCAGCCTCTTTCGAGGCGGCTACGTAGCGGGTGCCCGAAGTGTGGTAGCGGGGGGCGCTCGCTTTCTTTTTTGTCTGCATTTCCGTTCTCCTTTCGGTGTTTTCGCAGGTCATTGCTAGGGCGCTTTTTAGGGCCTCTTTTTTGCCGCCTTTTTCGCCCTGCTCTTCTGGCTGTAGTAGCGCTGTCTCTCGCGGTCGTTCCTCTTCTCCCTGATCGCCTCCTCCTTCATCGCGTTGGCCTGTTCGGCGAGGTCTGCCATGTGAAGCTCCTTCGTGCACTCGATGCACCAGCCGCTGATCCTGTTCAGCGGGCGGAACGTCCATTGGCCGCAGTGTGAGCATTGGCGGCGCTTGCGGAGTGAGAGTCCGCACTTCCGCGCCATGTGCTTCACCGAGTCGATGGAGCGCCCGAGGTCTTTTGCTACCTGCTTGGCGCCGTCTCCGGCGTGCTCTTCGAGGTATCTGAGCTCACGTGTAGACCACTGCTTCACGCCTTCGCTTCTCCCTTCTGCTGGCGTTCCCATTCGCGGTATGCCTGACGGATCGTCGAGCACATGCCATCAAAGGCAACTTCGCGGGCCGTCTTCTGACGCTGCTCCTGTTGCTTCTCGTCGCTCATTAGGCCACTGCCAGCTCATGCAGCTCGTCCAACGAAACGCCGAGGATGCGAGATAGCGCGTAGGCTTCAGACAGACTGAACTCGTACGAACCTCGAACTTTGTTAAAGAACGAAGATCGGCTCATACCGAGACTGTCTGCCAGCGCGTCACGTGTAACGCCATTCGTTTCGGCGTACTCGTTGACCTTCTCCGACAGGTTCATGCTTCTCCTTTCTCCAGTACAAAACTTTGTACTCCTACAGTATTGTACAAAGTTTTACACCGTGCAATACTTTGTACGTGTAAATATTTGGACTGTAAGGGGAGGCCATGGAGTACCGGTTTGTTCTCGCACATTACTTAGAGGAACAGGGAATGACTCCAGCTGAGCTTGCTCGCGCTATTGGTTCCCCTAGATCGACCATTTCTGCTCTTTTGAGCGGAAGGGCAAAAGAGCCAACACTTGGTAAAGCTAAGGCGATAGCGGACGCTCTTGGCGTGTCCCTTGAAGAGATGGCTCGGATGACATACGAGGAGGAATAGGCATGGGACTTCTTGGTGATATGGCTAAAGCCGCTGCGAAGGTCGCTATAAATCAAGTTTCAAACACTGCGCACGAGAAGGTTTCCGAGATGTTCCCAACAAAGGAAATCGTTCTATCCGGCTCACACGAACGCGATGTCTACACCTACTACGGTGGGCCATTGAAGGGAATAAGGGTCGGGCAGACATTCGATGCTGAGGTCGCCAGGAAGCCTGTCACCCTTGTAAGCGAGTTGACGGGGACAGAATGGAATACTGCCGAACACGGAAACAACGCGCTTATGTATAAAGGCAAGCCATTTGGCTCTTTTAGCCCAATGAGCAAGAGCATTCGAAAAATGATCCGTATGGGATACCGGGTCAAGATCAGGTGCAAAAACGTTGGATGGTACGCGCAGGGGATACCTGAGATTGTTGCCATGATTCCAGATCCAGAAGCTGTGTTCTCTTGGCTTGACGAGTGCGAGAGAAGTGGCGAGGAGGTTCCGTTCAATGCCAACAGCTAAAACTGCGGTGATATACGCCCGCTTTTCGTGCAACAAGCAGCGCGAGGCCTCCATCGACGACCAGCTGCGCATCTGCCGCCAGTGGTGCCAGCGCGAGAAGTACGCCATCGTGGCGGAATACTGCGACTATGCCATAAGCGGTCGTACCGATGACCGCCCCGAGTTCCAGCGCATGGTAGCCAACGCGGGTGAGAGCGACATAGTGCTTGTGTACATGATGGATCGCTTCAGCCGTGGGGAGTACGACGCGCCCATATACAAGCGCGAGCTTGCCCAGCACGGCGTGAAGCTCGTCTCGGCGCTTGAACAGATACCAGATTCGCCCGAGGGCATCATTTACGAGAAGCTGCTTGAGGGCCTTGCGGCATGCGAGTCGAAGAAGACCGCGATCCGCACGAGGCGCGGCATGGAGGGCAACGCGCTCAAGTGCAAGACCAACGGCGTGCGCGTGTTCGGCTACGCCAGCAACGAGGCCGACGAGTACGTGATCGACGAGGACGAGGCCGCTTTCGTGCGCGAGGCGTTCAAGCGGCGCATAGCAAAGGAGACCACCAACTCGATAGCTCGCGACTTCGCGGCACGCGGGGTCAAGACCTCGCAGGGAAACCCGTGCGGCTACTCGATGGTCGAGCGGATGGTGAAGAACCGGAAGTACACGGGGCGCTACGAGTGGGGCGGCGTTGTCAAAGAGGGCGGCATGCCCGCGATCATCGACGAGGTGACGTTCATGGAGGCACAGGGCATACGCGCGGCCAAGGAGCGCAGCGCGGAGAGCTGGGGCGACTTCGCCCTTTCTGGCAAGGCGATCTGCGCGGGCTGCGGGCGCAACCTGCAAGGCGTGAGCGGGCGCGGGCGCGGCAACCGCAAGTACGAGTACTACCGCTGCCACGACGGATGCGTTAAGCCCGTCAGGCGCGAGGAGCTTGAGGGCGAGATCGTCAAGGCGCTGCGGGCTCTTCTGCAAGACCGCGAGGAGGCCTTGAGGATAGCCCGCATGGTGGCGGAAAGCTCGGACGGGGCAGAGGTGGCGGCGAGGCGCAAGCAGGCCGCCCAATCGCTCTCGGCCGCCGAGCGCGGCCTGAAGAACATCCTGAACGCCATCGAACAGGGCATAATCGCCCCGGGCGCGAAGGAGCGCATAGCGGAGCTTGAGCATCAGCGCGACCGCGCCAAGCTCGACCTTGAGGCGATCAGGGACGATCAGATAGACCCCGAGCGGCTGGCCGACTTCCTGCAATGCGGCTCCGCCCTGGACGACGCGACTCTATTGAAGGCGTTCGTATACCAGGCGAGCGTGAGCGACGAAGAGTGCATAGTGACGCTGAACTACGACGTGGAAAACAACGAACCCGCCAGACTTGACATCCAGCGGGTTCGTACAAAATGCAAATGGTGCCCCCAGCGGGATTCGAACCCGCGATATCCACCTTGAAAGGGTGGCGTCCTTGGCCGCTAGACGATGGGGACAGCGGGAAAGAGTATAGCAGACTTTTTTATCCGTTCACATATCGTTGGCAGATTGAAAAACCACCACAAAGGTGCCTGTCCCTTTGTGGTGGCGGGGCGTTAGGGGAGGAGCTTCATGGCGGCGTCGTGGGCGGCGTGCTCGTAGGTGTCGTCGAGGGGCTTGAGCGGCAGCAGGGCTGTGGCCTGCGCATCGCCGCGACGCTCGAGGGCGTGGGTAATGAGCCAGTCGGCGAGTTCGGGGTTCTTGGGTAGCGCTGGTCCGTGCAGGTACGTGCCGATGACGCCCTTGTAGATCAGACCCTCAAAGCCGTCGTCTCCGTTGTTGCCGGTGCCCGTGACGACGGACGTTCCAAGCGGCGTGGCATCTGCGTCGAGCAGAGTGCGGCCGCCGTGGTTCTCGAATCCCACAAAGGGCTCGGGCGCCAGGTCGGTCTTGACGGCGACGTTGCCGATCAGACGGTCGGAGCCGCGCACGGTCTCGGCGGCAATGACGCCCAAGCCCTCGATGCGATCTTCACCCATGTAGTATGAACGGCCGAGCAGCTGATAGCTGCCACAGATGGCAAGCAGTGTGCCGCCGTCCTCAACATAGGCCGCAACCTTGTCTTTTTGAGCGAGCAGCTCGTGTGCCACGGCCAGTTGGTCGCGGTCGGAGCCTCCGCCCATCATGACGATATCGGCGTCGGTGAGATCGAGCGTCTCGCCCATGCGGACCTCGTCCACGTGCACGGGAATGCCACGCCAGGCGCAGCGGCGTTCGAGGGCGATGACGTTGCCGCCGTCGCCATAGAGGTTGAGGGCATCGGGATACAGGTAGACGATGCGCAGCGGGCGCGAGAGCTCGGTCGGCGCGACGCCGACGGGGACGGCACTGCCATCGGCGCACGTTGCAGCGTGGGCGGCAACCGTAGCCGCATCGGTGCCTTTAAGCTCGTCGAGCTCCTTGACCAGCGGCGGGAAGGCCGTGTAGTTTGCGACGGCATAGAAAGTGTCGCCAGCCTCCTCGTCTGCCACGGTGCCAATCGCCTGCTCGATATTCGAGATGATGGCGGCGTCGATGCCGGCGTACTTCAGGCGTACCTGCATGTCGTGCGCGCGCGTGCCGCCAGCAAAGGCGACAAGCCCCGTTGTGTCGGCGATGCGTTCAAAGTCGACGTCGTAGATCCACGATACATCGTGGCCATCGGCATCGTTGTCGTTCAGGAAGAAGGCGCAGAGCCTGCCACCTGCTGTTTTAATGGACTGGATTTGTCGATCGAAGCCTACGGGATTTTTGGCCAGATTGGCCTCGACGGTACGGCCGGCGATTTCCCAGCGGCCCATGCGTCCGCCGGCGGGGACGTAGGCATCGAGCGTGGGCTGCAGGTGAGCTGCGTCCACGCCCAGCTCGCGCGCCGCAAAGAAGGCGGCGGCAACGTTGTAGACCATGTACAGGCCGTTGTAGCGCGTGACGATGTGCGTTGCAGGTGCGTCGGTATCGGGTCCAAAGTTCAGGTCAAAGCCGTAGCCACTGCAGGTGAGCTCAACGCCTGTCACGCGACGGACCAGCGCGGGACGACCCCAACCGCACGAAGGACAATGATAGGCGCCGAGTTGGCCGTACTGCACATAGTCGTACTCCAGCGGCGCGTTGCACTGCGAGCAAAAACGCGAGTCGCTAATGCGATCGGACTCGGTGCCCGTGGCGCCGTCGATGCCAAAGGCGATGCTCGTGTTGGGGACGCGTGCGGCGATCGAGGCGCACAGCGGATCGTCGGCGTTATAGATGAGCGTCGTTGCCGGCGAAAGCTCCAGCGCGTGGGCGATGACGTCCTGGGTGTGGTCGATCTCGCCGTAGCGGTCCAGCTGGTCGCGGAACAGGTTGAGCAGCACAAAGTAGGTCGGCTTGAGCTTGGGCAGGACGCGCACCGTGTAGAGCTCGTCGCACTCAAAGACGCCTACGCGCTTGCTGCTGGCGGTTCGCTTAAGGTTGCCGCGTGCCTCGAGCAACGCGCCCACCACGCCCGGCTCCATGTTGTTGCCGGCGCGGTTGCATACCACGGTGGCGCCGCTGGCGGCAACGGCGTCGGCGATGAGGTTGGAGGTGGTGGTCTTGCCATTGGTGCCGGTGATCACCACGCTGCGGTCGACCAGGCTCGCGAGGTCGCTTAGCAGCTCGGGGTCGATCTTCATGGCGATGCGGCCGGGAAGCACGCCACCCTGGCGCTTGAGGACAGAGCGCAGTCCCCAGCGGGCGATATCGCTCGAGGTACAGGCGAGAGATGAGCGGAGGTTCATGAAATCGTTCCTAACGTAAACGACATGGTCGGGGCGATCGCGTCGCTAAAAGCCGTAGCGGCGCGCAAATTCCTGGGCAAGCTGCGATACATCTTCGCAGGCGTTGGCCCAGGGGGCAAAGTCGGGGGTGTCCGAGATAATGCCGTCGGCTTCCCAAACCGCCTGGTGCGAGAGGTCCCAGGGGTCGCGTGGCTCGGGTCGGCAGGGAAGGTACGGCGTCTGGTACACCGGATTCAGCAAAAAGAACGCGCCGCCCTCGCAACGGTTAGCGAACTCACGCAGCGCGCGTGTCGCCGGGCGCATCTTGTTCGTTTTGAACAACAGGATCGTGCGGGCGAGTAGGTACCAGGGGGAGCTCTCGAGGGCATCGGCCCCCATCTGCTCCTCGAGCTGGTGGGCCAGGGCAAAAAAGCCGTCCTCGTCTTCCAGGCGAGCGAGGGCGAGTAGCACGGTGCCTGCAGCTCGGGTGGGATAGCCTTCCGCCTTAAGAACGCGGCGAGAATAGTTGGCGGCAGCACGGTAGCGAGCGCTCGCCATGCACAGCTGCGAGATGGCCTCGAGCGTGTGGAGCCACCCGATAAGAGCCGGCTCGCTTACGGTGAGATCGGCCGCCGTTACGCCGTCCGTCAAAACCTTGTTGGCCCAGTAGTGCGGGGCCTCCATGTCGAACCCGGGCACGCTTTGCTGCAAGTAATCGGCCGTGGTCGCCTCGAGCTTCATCAAGTCGCCTAGACAGGCGTCGACGGGCGTGTCCGCCAAAATGATGGCGAGCAGCTGGGCATCGAGGACATACGCATCGACGCGGACGATTTTGAGTAGCTCATCGCGCATATCGTCGAACAGGCGGTTGCGCGTCTGCTCAAACTCCTCGTCGCTGCCCATGTCTTCGATGCGATGGAGCTCGTCGAGCAGGTGACGGTGGACGCCGGCATAGGACAGCAGCGCCTGGGCATGCTCGGTCTGCGCATACTTATGAGGGTCGACGCTCACGTCGTTATGGACAAGCTCGCGTGCTGCATCGGTGAGTTCGGGGTGCGACGCAACGTAGGCGCGCTCCAGGTAGGCGGGGATGTAGACGCTCGGATCCATTAGAGGTCTCCTCCCTTAAACGGCAAGCCCTGCTCGGCCGCCCGCAGGATGCGCTCGTCGATCTGGGAGCGGACGATATCGTTGGTGGCGACCCAGGCGGCAAAGCTGGCGTTGTCGGGGGCGCCCAGGCCCTCCTGCAGTACCGGCGTTGCCTCGGACAGCGCAAGGACAAGCTCGTCGGTGGAGCCCACACCCACGTTGACGCGGGCATAGACGCCATCGGGAAACTCGGTTTGGAAGTAGAGCGCCTCGGCTGCGTGCGGGCACGAGCGTGCAAGGATGCGCAAGTAGTGCTCGGCACTCTCGTAGTCCAGCTCGCGCCAGGCAGCGCTCATCAGCGCGATGAGCGTCCATGGGTCCAAGTCACGCTCCGCATCCTTGGGACGACGGCGTAGCGGCGTGTTGGCGAGATAGGGGACGGAGTGGGCAGAGCGAAAGCGCTTGAGCTCCTCGGCGGGGTATTCGAGCTTTGCCATGGCAAGCATCGCAGTATGGCGGACGCCGGCCGGATCGTTGGGGGCAAAGTCGAGGCTGCGGTTTGCAGCTTCGAGCGACATGCGATAGCGGCCGCTAATGAGGGCGCGTGACGCAAGGGCGGCAAGCCAGCGCAGGTAGGGGCGTCGCATAAGGTCGCCAGCGGCCTCGCGCTCGTAGGGGTCCTGCGCCGAGGCGATCTTGAGTGCCAGGTCGTGCGCGACTTCATCGCGCTTGGATACCAAGTACTGTACGTACTCCTCGTTGGAGTTGGCGGTGAGGGCGGTCAGCATGCGCTGGGCATCCCAGTTGGTGGGGTCGAGCGCGGCTGCCTCGCGGAGCATGTTCTCGGCTACGGCCTCTTCTTGCTCTGCCTGGGTATCGTCAGGGATAAAGGGAATGCGGTAGTCGACAGCCTCGACCACCTTGGCAATGAGGTGCCCGGCACGGTCGCGGTCGTGCACGATGAGCGGCGCGGGGTTGCGGGTGAATTGTTCCATCAGACGCTCTACGGCGGCACCGTCGGTGAGCGGGATATTGTCGCGGCGCAAGGCCTCAAGAACGAGGCGATGGCAATCCTCTTGAATGGGATCGAATGCCATGGGGCCTCCTTTGCTGCGGTTAGGGTTCAAATCTCTCTATATAAGGCTCTAGTTTACCCGCATGTGGCACACCGGGGGTGCCGCACTTGGACATGCACCTTTGCACCACGAAGACGGATGTCAGACGGATGTCGCACAAATGTCGGCACCTTGGACGACTGAGTGGTATCACGGTGCCGCAAACGGTCGATTTTTGGCGGCGAACGGGGCGCATTTTGGAGGGGCACAGTTCAGCCCGGGATATGTGGTCAACCTTGATAAAACGTTTGCCCAGCTTGGGAGTATGGATGCCGCACAAGGGTCTTCAGGGATAGAAAAAACGTTTCATCATTGTTGGCTTTAGGTGAATAACTGATCAACCAGAACGGTAAAATAGTGTTTGTCTGAGCGTTGAGACGTTTAGACATCGCGCATTGTCATCGCCGGCAACGCGCAAAACGGTCCTAACGGAGCCAATCGGGTGCTCCGTTATATACGCAAGTCTAAGAGGGGCTTGTTTAGGAGGCACAGTATGGGACGTTTTACCAATCCTCGCGATCTGTACTTTGGTGAGGGCGCTCGCCACGAGGTGAAGAACCTCAAGGGCAAGAAGGCCATCATCGTTTCTGGCGGCAGCTCTATGCGCCGCGGCGGGTTCCTGCAGGACGTTGAGGCCGACCTCAAAGAGGGCGGCTTCGAGGTCAAGCTGTTCGAGGGCGTCGAGTCCGATCCGTCCATCGAGACGGTCATGAAGGGCGCCGAGGCCATGCGCGAGTTCGAGCCCGACTGGATTATCGCCATCGGCGGCGGCTCGCCCATCGATGCCGCTAAGGCCATGTGGGTCTTCTACGAGTATCCCGAGGAGTCCTTCGATAACATCATCCAGCCGTTCAGCTTCCCTGAGCTGCGTCAGAAGGCTCACTTCTGCGCCATCTCCTCTACCTCCGGCACCGCTACCGAGGTCACCGCATTCTCCGTCATCACGGATTACGAAAAGGGCATCAAGTACCCGCTGGCCGACTTCAACATCACCCCTGATGTCGCCATCGTCGACCCCGAGCTCACCTACACCATGCCCGCCAAGCTGTGCGCTCACACCGGCATGGACGCTCTGACCCACTGCATGGAGGCCTACGTTTCCACCTGCGCCTCTATGTTCACCGATGCCAACGCCCTGCACGGCATCCGCGAGATCGTCGAGTGGCTGCCCAAGTCCTATGCTGGCGACCATGAGGCCCGTCAGCACATGCACGAGGCTCAGTGCATCGCCGGTATCGCCTTCTCCTCGGGCCTGCTCGGCATCGTTCACTCCATGGCTCACAAGACCGGTGCTGCCTTCGAGAACGGCCACATCATCCACGGTGCTGCTAACGCCATGTACCTGGGCAAGGTTATCCAGTGGAACTCCAAGGATCCCCGTGCTGCCGAGCGTTACGCTTACGTGGCCAAGGAGATCCTGCACCTTCCCGGCGAGACCAACGAGGAGCTCATCGCTGCGCTCGTCCAGAAGATCCGCGACCTCAACGACCAGCTCAACATTCCGCAGTCCATCAAGGATTACGCGAATGGTGGCGTGAAGGTCGACGCCGAGAACCCGCAGATGGTTTCCGAGGAGGAGTTCCTCGCCAAGCTGCCCGAGATCGCCGCGAACGCCGAGCAGGACGCCTGCACGCCCGAGAACCCGCGTGAGACCAAGGCTGCCGACTTCGAGAAGATCCTCAAGGCCTGCTACTACGACACCGACATCGATTTCTAATCGACTCTTGTTATCGTAACGAGGGGCTCCGCACGTATCCGTACGGAGCCCCTTTCTTTTTTAGAGAATGGGATAGTTATGGCTGCAATTTTCAATAGCCCCAGCAAGTACATCCAGGGTCCGGACGAGCTCGCCAAGCTCGGCTCTTATGTCGAGCCGCTCGGCGCTAAGGCCCTCGTCATCGTGACGCCTTCGGGCAAGAAGCGCGTCGGTGCCAAGATCGAGGGCGGCTTTGCCGAAGCTAAGGCCGAGCTGCTGTTTGAGGACTTTAACGGCGAGTGCTCCAAGGGCGAGGTCGATCGTCTGGTTGCGCTCGCTCGCGACAACGGTTGCGACATCATCGTCGGCGTCGGTGGCGGCAAGATCCTCGACACCGCGAAGGCCGTTGCCTACTACCTGGAGTCCCCGGTCATCATTTGCCCCACCATTGCTTCGACCGATGCTCCGTGCTCGGCACTTTCGGTGCTCTACACCGACGACGGCCAGTTCGACAAGTATCTCTTCCTTAAGGCAAACCCCAATATTGTCCTGATGGATACGACGGTTATCGCGGCGAGCCCGGTGCGCCTGACGGTTTCCGGCATGGGCGATGCGCTCGCAACCTACTTTGAGGCCCAGGCGACGCATGATGCCGACGGCGGCACTTGCGCCGGCGGCAAGGGCGGCATGGCCGGCCTGGCGCTCGCCAAGCTCTGCTACGAGACGCTTATGGCCGATGGCGTCAAGGCCAAGGTCGCGCTGGAGAAGGGTGCGCTCACGCCTGCCGTCGAGCACATCATTGAGGCCAACACGCTGCTCTCCGGCATTGGCTTTGAGAGCTCGGGCCTTGCTGCTGCTCATGCCATCCACAATGGCCTGACGATGCTGCCCGAGTGCCACGGCATGTATCACGGCGAGAAGGTCGCCTTTGGCACCATCGTCCAGCTGGTACTCGAGGATGCTCCGACTGAGAAACTCGAGGAAGTCTTGGGCTTCTGCATTGAGCTGGGCCTGCCGGTCACGATGAAGGAACTTGGCGTTGCCGAGCTTACGCGCGAGCAGGCCATGATTGTTGCCGAGGCCGCCTGCGCGCCCGATGACACCATGTGCAACATGCCGTTTGAGGTGACGCCCGAGATGGTCGCAAACGCCATCCTGGGTGCCGACGCGCTGGGCCACTACTATCTCATGGATGAGTAAATCAAGCTAAGGAAGGGGCAAAGCCAGCAGATGACTTTGCCCCTTTTTACTATGGTGCAAAGTGGCCTGTCTCCAATGCACAAGTTGGTGCAGGGGGCAAGTTACTTTGCACCAATCGTTGTTTGATGAAGGGCGGATTCTCGTATGGCGCTTCCCATGGTTTATGGCGGTCCCGGCCGGTATGTTCAGGGGCCGGGCGAACTTTCGCGTCAGGGCAGGTATTTGTCATGGTTGGGCTGCGCTGCTTATGTCTTGTTTGACCAGGGCACCGAGGATCGGCTGTGCAAGCAGATTGTCGATGGATTTCTGGACGAAGATCTAAGTGAGCCGTTCTTTAAGATTTATGACGGTCCGTGTACGGAAGAGGCCGTTGTCGAAATGGCTAAGGAAGCCCAGGCCGAGTATTGCGACATGGTGGTGGGTATTGGCGGCGGCAAAATGCTCGATATCGCCAAAGCAGTAGCGTTTTATGCCGAGCTGCCGTTGTGCGTATGCCCCACGGCGGCTTCGATGGACGGTCCGTGCAGCGCGATTTCGGTGCTGTATCACGAGGATGGGTCGTTCGACCACTACCTGATGCTCGAGAAGAATCCAGACCTGGTCGTGGTCGATACCAACGTGGTCGCGGCAGCCCCACTGCGTATGACGGTCGCTGGCATGGGCGACGCACTGGCAACGTACTTCGAGGCGCGTTCGTGCGCCGCGGCGCACGGTACCAACGAGCACGGTGGCGAGCCGGGGCACTTGGCTCTGGTCGCGGCTCGCGCCTGCTACGACACGCTCATGGAGTGCGGCGTCGCTGCCAAGCGCGATCTCAAAAAAGGGCGTACATCGCCGGCGGTTGAGCGCCTGATCGAGTGCAATATTCTGCTTTCGGGTGTTGGCTTTGAGAGCGGTGGCTTGGCGTTGGCGCATGCCATCGCCAACGGGTTGACGATTCTGCCCGAGTGCAAGGCAATGCATGGCGAGGCCGTGGCATTTGGCCTGGTGGTGCAGCTGCGCCTGGAGCGTGCACCCGAGCTTGATCAGGTGCTCGAGTTTTGCCAACGCGTCGGTCTGCCGACGACGCTCGAGGAGCTGGGCCTTGGCGAGATTTCCGATGCCGATCTGCAGAGTGTTGCAAATGCGGTCTTTAGAAACGAGCGTAACATGGCCAACGAGCAGGCAAAGGTGACCAAACAAAAGCTCGTGCAGTTCATGTGCGAGGCATAGTTTGGCGCTTGATTGACCTTGTGCAATCGAGGCGGCGATGGGCCATGGGCTATTTGCCGCAAAGATGCGCCGCGTGTAATTTGCCCGAGGCGTGGGCCGATAGCGTATCATTATCTCTTGCTTGTTTGCACTGCTCAGGGAGGGGCCGCGCATGGCGCAGGAACACGATCTGTTTGATGACATTATCGAGATCAGCAAGGGTTTCGACTTTCTTAAAAACCCGCTTGGCGGTGTGACCGATGCACTCGATCCGTCGGCACCGCAGTGGAATCCTGCCGACTACAAGGAGCGTCCGCGCGGCAACACCATTCCGTGCTTGACCTGCAAAAACGAGAAGAGCGCCTGCACCGCGTGCATGGACGTGTGCCCGGTCAACGCTATCGAGGTCGAGGAAGACGCCATCGAGATCCTCGACTCCTGTCGCAAGTGCGGCCTGTGCGCCGCTGCCTGTCCGACCGAGGCGATCATCTCGCCGCGCCTGGCGCCCAAAAACCTGTATGACGATATCGTCTCTGCTGCTACGAGCCACGAGACCGCCTACGTTACCTGCACGCGCGCCCTTAAGCGCATGCCGCGCGAAAACGAGGTCGTCGTCGCCTGCGTGGGCGATATTACTGCCGAGACCTGGTTCTCGGTGCTGGCCGACTATCCCAACGTGAGCGTCTACCTGCCACTGGGCGTGTGCGATAAGTGCCGCAACACCGGTGGCGAGGATATTCTGGGCGAGGCCATCGCTACTGCCGAGGAGTGGGCTGGTACGGGCATGGGCCTGGAGGTCGACCCCAAGAGCCTCAAGTGCCATAAGCTTCGCGAGTACGAGCGCAAGGAGTACATGGAAAAGATTGCCCGTACCACGGGCCTGACGGTGACCAAGCTCAATCCGGCGACGGCGGCACTGGCCTCGGTGACGCAGAAGTTGAAGGCTCACCGTCACCAGATCACGCAGCTCGAGCGCACGCTCAACACCATGTGCGGCACCACGACGACCAAGCGTCGCCGTTCGCTCACGCACGGGCGGCAGCTGGTGCTCTCGACATTGCAAAACCATCCCGAGCTTGCCCAGAACATGCAGGTGAGCACGCCGGAATGCGATTTTGACAAGTGCACGTCGTGCGGCGAGTGCGTCAATGTATGCCCCACGTTCGCCTGCGATTTGGTAGGAAGCGGCCGCTTTGCGTTGGAGTCCACGTATTGCTTGGGCTGCGGCGCCTGCGTCAAGGTGTGCCCCGAGCATGCGCTCAAGCTGGTCGAGCACGATGCGTCCAATCTGGTCGTTGTCGACCCCGAGGCCGAGGAAAAGGCCGCTCAGAAGGCCAAGGCCCACGAAGAGGCCCAGAAGGTCAAGGCCGAGGCAAAGGCCAAGCTGGACAAGATGCTCGACCAGGTGGAGAAGCTCGCGGACTAGTCAGCGAGCTCTATCTCTGCTTCATTTGCGCCGCCGCGGTGTCCGGATTCGCCCGGATGCTGCGGCGGCGCTATACTTATACGGTTTGAAGTACCTGTACCAAAAGGAGCTGTCGTGTCCCTTTCCATCGGTATCGTGGGCCTGCCCAACGTGGGCAAGTCGACGCTGTTCACCGCGCTTACCAAAAAGACCGGCCTTGCCGCCAACTATCCGTTTGCCACGATCGACCCCAACGTGGGTATCGTCGATGTGCCCGATAGCCGCCTGCAAAAGCTCGCCGACATCGTTAACCCCGGCCGCATTGTGCCGGCGACGGTCGAGTTTGTCGACATCGCTGGCCTGGTGAAGGGTGCCAACGAGGGCGAGGGCCTGGGCAACCAGTTCTTGGCAAACATCCGCGAGACCGACGCCATCTGCGAGGTCGTGCGCTACTTTAAGGACCCCAACGTCATGCGTGAGGTGGGCCGCACGGGCGAGTTCGTCGATCCCGCCGGCGATGCCGACACCATCATGACCGAGCTCATCCTGGCCGACATGGGCACGCTCGAGAAGCAGCTGCCCAAGCTCGAGAAGGAGGCCAAGCGCGACAAGGAGCTCATGCCCAAGTTTGAGGTCGCCAAGCGCCTGCTTGCCTGGCTCAACGAGGGCAAGCGCGCCGCGTCCATGGAGATGACCGACGAGGAGCGCGCCGCTGCCAAGGGCTTGTTCCTGCTCACCATGAAGCCCATCCTGTATGTGGCCAACGTAGACGAGGACATGCTCAACGAGGACCTGACGCCCATTGATGGCGTCAAGCCGCTGCCCATCTGCGCCAAGATTGAGGCCGAGCTTTCCGAGCTCGATCCCGAGGACGCCGCCGACTACCTGGAGAGCCTGGGCCTGGAGCAGCCCGGTCTGGGCGTGCTCGCGCAGGCGGCCTATAAGCTGCTCGGTCTGCAGTCGTTCTTTACGGCTGGCGAGATGGAGGTCAAGGCCTGGACGGTTCGTCAGGGCGCGACCGCCCCGCAGGCCGCCGGCGTCATCCACACCGATTTTGAACGCGGCTTTATTAAGGCCGAGGTTATTGGCTACGACGACTACATCGAGCTCGGTGGCGAGCAGGGCGCCAAGGCTGCCGGCAAGCTGCGCATCGAGGGCAAAGACTATGTCATGGCCGATGGCGACGTCGTGCACTTCCGCTTTAACGTGTAAGGACGACGCATATGTTTAAATATGGCAAAAAAGCTGGCTACATGGGTATTGCGCTGCTCGTACTTGCGGTGATTCCGCTGGTGGTCGCAGCGTGCGTTATCCCCAACATTGGTCCCGAGGTGGCAACGAAGTTTAATGCCGCCGGCGAGGCGACGCGCTGGGGCAAGAGCTACGAGCTGCTGGCGCTGCCGGTGCTCAACCTGCTGCTGAGCGTGGCGACGTACTTTACGGCGGGACGCCAGGCAAAGAACAATGATGACTCCGCCGCCATGGCGCGCATCGTGTGCGAGCGCTACCTGCGCAACGGTTGCATCACGGGTGTGTTCCTCAATGTGATCAACGTCTACTTTATGTATTCGGCGATTACCGGTATGGGCTTTGGCTTTGGTTTCTAGCTTGCCCTTTTAGGCAACGAGCCTGCACGCATATTCAATGGCTGCTGCGAGGCCGCCGCTTGATCGTGGTTTAAAGACCATGTCGGCGGCGGCCTCGTTTTCGTATCCGGCACCGCGAAGGGCGAGCGCGATACCGGCTTCCAAGAGAAGAGGCAGACCGCGCTGGCTGGTTGCGATTACGGTAGCCTGATTGAGCGAGCAGCTGTGCGCTTGGCATTGGATGGCAAGTTCACCTTGCGCCGGGCAAGGGACCAGAACAGCGGCGACGCGACTCGATAGCAATGCAAATGCCGTGCGCTCATCGGGCGAAAGGGCTTCTGCTTCAACGACGACGAGCTTGGGCGGCGCGCTGTTTGTGCGAAGCGTGGCTCGGTACATGCGGACCGAAGAACCCGACATAGAAAACTCCTGTGTATTCGGCAAAACGTAAACTATAGTTTACGTTTATGTTCGGCTCCATTTCAAACTCGGCTGCATGGACGAACGTGCGAAACAGATTCTTGGTAGGCGGGTCGAAGAGGCACGCAGAGACCTTGGTATCTCCAAGGTTGATTTTTGTGTGGCGACAGGAATCAGCCGACCCTACCTCGACCGAATCGAAGATGGGACGGCAAATTTCACGCTCAAGGTTCTATTTAAGATCGCACCCGCACTTGGTATGACGGTGTCAGAGCTTCTTGAGGGTATCGAGTAGCCTTTTTTGCTAGATTTGCCGCTTGTTGAACGGGTCCCCCCGACGGCGGCGTGCAAAAACGCGAGTATTCAGCATCCCTCAATAATTTGACGGCAGCCGGGGCCACAAATACGACGCGTAATGTTTTGGACTATCCACAAAATTCAATAATATGAGGAATAACAAGCGCGCGGAACGAGTCTTTCGAGTCGAAAGGCAATTTACAGCCAGCGGTTTTAACGTTCCCGGAAGGGGCGGATGCTGAAAACTCCGCTTTTTGCACGTTCCGAGGGGTACCACGTGCCCTACAAGGCCCAAAGAGGCGGATTTTGTTTTAGCTACGCCATCGGGATACGGTCGTGGTTGACTTGGCTGTAAAACAGGCGCTGAATCTCTGCCGCATCACGTGACTGGCCGAGCGCCCACATGGTCTTGGCCACGAGCGTCTCGGTGGTCATGTCGTCGCCGCGCAGAATGCCCGGATGATCGGCGTAGGCACGGCCGACCTCATAAACACCCAGGTCAAGGCCCTCCTCGGGGACCTGCGTGGTCATAACGACGGTGCGACCCGAACCGACCCAGCGAAAAATCGCCTCCTGGAATGACTCGCCGGACTCACCAAACTCGGGAATACCGCCAATGCCAAAGGTCTCAAGAATTACAGCATCGTAGCTATCGGCAAGGGCGTCCAGGATACCCGGGTTCACGCCGGGCGTGAGCTTAAGGACAAACACGCGCGGGTCGATGCTGTCGTAGAAACGCACCGGGTTTTCGCCCTGATGCGTGCCGTGAAGCCCGTTGCGCACAATGCGGTCGTTGCGGATGTAGGCAATGGGCGGATAGTTGACACTAATGAACGCGTTAAAGCTCATGGTGCGCTGCTTGCGGGCGCGCGTGCCGGCAATGGCGACGCCGCCAAACACGATCGAGACGTCGTGTGAATGCTCGTCGAGCGCATAGAGCAGGCTCTGGTACAGGTTGAGCTTGGCATCGGTAAAGGGGTTACCCATGGGCTTTTGCGAGCCGGTGAGTACGATGGGCTTGGGACTGTCCTGAATCAGATAGGAAAGCGCTGCCGCGGTGTAGCTCATGGTGTCGGTGCCGTGCAGGACCACAAAGCCGTCGTGATCGGCATAGCCTTCGACGATGACATCGCGGATGCGCATCCAGTCGCTCGGGCGCATGTTGGTGCTGTCGATGTTCATGGGCTGCACGACGTCGAGCTCGCAGAGGCCTGAGATCTCGGGGACGCTCTGGGCGAGCTCCTCACCGGTCAGGGCGGGGGAGAGGCCGTTGCCGTCCTCGGTCGATGCGATGGTGCCGCCCGTGGCGATGAGAAGGATGCGCTTCATGCTGGTATTCCTATCGTATTTGCCGCCGCAGAGGCGGAGTCGTTCGGCAGTATTGTGGCACAGGGCATCCAATGTTCAAACGTATTACATCATCTGTAACGTCTGGTAACACATCAATTGCCGTCAAATAGGGGCATAGGTCGTGCGTTTGCCGTGCGCTGATGGCTGTGAGGGACGAGAAACCCCATATAACGTGTACACTATGAAAGTTATTTTCGTTCATTCACGCGGGTGGGCACAGGCTCCCCGCCAACAAGAGGGGGAAACCATGGATCAAAAGGCTTCCGCAAAGGTCCTCGTACTCGACTTTGGTGCGCAGTACGGTCAGCTCATTGCCCGTCGCGTCCGCGACCTCAACGTGTATTCCGAGATTGTGCCCTGCGACATCTCGGCCGATGAGATTCGCGAGATGAACGCCTCTGCGCTCATCCTTTCCGGCGGCCCGGCTTCCGTGTATGCCGAGGACGCTCCGTCCATCGATCCCGCCATCTTTGACCTGGGTCTTCCCGTCCTGGGCTTCTGCTACGGCCATCAGATCACGGCCGTGACGCTCGGCGGCAAGGTCGGCCACTCCGAGGTGGGCGAGTACGGTCGCGCCACCATCACGCGCACGGCTGGCGCCAAGCTCTTTAACTCCACGCCCATGGAGCAGACCGTGTGGATGAGCCACCGCGACGCCGTGTCCGAGGTGCCCGAGGGCTTTACCGTTACCGCCAGCACCGACGTGTGCCCGGTCGCTGCGATGGAGTGCGTCGAGCGCAAGATCTTCACCACGCAGTTCCACCCCGAGGTCAAGCATTCCGAGTACGGTCAGCAGCTGCTGAGCAACTTCCTGTTTGAGATCTGCGGCCTGGAGCCCAACTGGAGCATGGACAACCTGGTCGAGACCATGACGGCCGAGTTCCGCGAGAAGGTCGGCAACGACCGCGTGATTCTGGCCCTGTCCGGTGGTGTCGACTCCTCCGTCGTGGCTGCGCTGGGCGCCCGCGCCGTGGGCAAGCAGATGACCTGCGTGTTCATCAACCACGGCCTGCTGCGCAAGGGTGAGCCCGAGCAGGTGGAGGAGGTCTTCACCAAGCAGTTCGACGTCGACTTTATCCACGTTCACGCCGAGGACCGTTATGCCGAGCTTCTGGCCGGCGTGACCGAGCCCGAGGAGAAGCGCCGCATCATCGGTACGCAGTTCTGGAAAGAGTTCTTCGCCGTGGCGCAGCAGCTCGAGACCGATGGCAAGCCGGTCAAGTACCTGGCTCAGGGCACCATCTACCCCGACATCATCGAGTCCGGCGCTCGCAAGACGGGCGGCAAGACGTGCACCATCAAGAGCCATCACAACCTGATCCCGTTCCCCGAGGGCGTACACTTCGACCTCATTGAGCCGCTCGACCACTTCTTTAAGGACGAGGTCCGCGCGCTTGGTCTGGCGCTTGGCCTGCCGGGTCACATCGTGTTCCGTCAGCCTTTCCCGGGTCCGGGTCTGGCCATCCGCATCATTGGCGCGGTCGACAAGGAGAAGCTCGAGATCCTCAAGAACGCCGACGCTATCGTGCGCGAGGAGCTCGACGCCTACAACCAGCGCCTGTATGAGCAGACCGGCGAGCGTAACTCCGAGCACAGCTGCTGGCAGTATTTTGCGGTTCTGCCCGACATCAAGTCCGTCGGCGTTATGGGTGACGAGCGCACCTACCAGCGCCCGATCATCCTGCGTGCCGTCGAGTCCAGCGATGCCATGACCGCCGACTGGGCCAAACTGCCTTACGACGTCCTGGCCCGCATCTCCGGCCGCATCGTTGCTGAGGTCCCCGGCGCCAACCGCGTGTGCTACGACATCACGTCTAAGCCGCCCGCGACGATCGAATGGGAGTAGGCTGACAGGGTTCTGACCTGCACTTTTGAGTGCCGCACTGTGCTCCTGAGTTTCGTTTCGTACGAGAGTTACGGCAAAACCACCAGCGACATTGGTGAGTAAACTCGATTATCGAGCCTCCGTTCCCATGTTGGAACGGAGGCTTTTTCTTTGCCTTTTTACTCTCTTTCACCTGCGATTTCGCGATTTACTCCCCGTGTTTCAAGATGGAAGCGTTTGGTTGCGAGCCACGCCGCTGTGAGGGCCTGAGTCGTCAGGCCCCGCACAGGGGGACCGCGATGGTGGCCACCGCGCCGCCCGAGGGGCTGTTGGCGAGCGAGACGGAGCCCCCGTGGGCGCTCGCGGCCTCGGAGGCGGCGTGGAGGCCGAGCCCGTAGTGGCGGCCTCCGTCGCGCGAGGAGCGGGAGGAGTCGTCTGTGAAGAGGCGCTCGCAGCCGCGTTCGAGGGCGGCGGGAGAGAAGCCCGGTCCGTCGTCGGACACCTCGATGACGAGGTGTCCGCCCGCGACGTCGCAGGAGACCGCCACGCGCGAGCGCGCGTGCTCGGCGGCGTTGGCCACGAGGTTCGCGGCGGCTCGCGCCAGGGCGGTTCGGTCGAGCGGGGCCTCGGGCGCGCCCGCGACAGCGGGACCCGTGGCCGCATCGAGCGTCACGCCTCGCGCCCGGGCGATTTGGGCGGCCTCGGCGAGGACCTGTTCGCAGAGCTCGGCCGGCCGCATGGGGGCCCTCTCCGCCCCGCCGGACCCGCGCGAGGCCTCGATGAGCAGGCGCACGTAGCCGTCGAGCCTTTCGGCACCGCCGGCTATGTCGCGCGCGGCGGCCGCGAGGTCGGCGTCTTTCTCGTCTTCCAGCTCCTCCGCCACGAAGTCGGCGTTGGCGCGCAGCACGGTGAGCGGCGTCTTGAGGTCGTGGGCGAGCGATGCCACCTGCTCGCGCTGCCCCCGCTCCGCGGCCCAGCGGGCCTCGAGCGACTCGGCGAGGGAGGCCCGCATGGCGTCCATCGCGGCGAGGACGTCGTTCACCTCGCGCACGTTGGTGCTGCCGACCGCGAAGTCGAGCTCCCCCGCGCCGACGCGCTCCGCCGCCTCCGCGAGCGGCGCCATCTTGCGCGAGATCACGCGGCTCGCACGGCGCGCCACGAGCGCGAGCGCGAGCGCGCTTCCCGCAGCGGCGCCGACGAGCATGAGGTTCTGCGGGTTGGGAAGCAGGCCGGCGAGGTCGCGCGAGACCCACTGCGGCAGGTACTCGCTGACGAGTGCGCAGGCCCCGCCGCCCTTGAGCGGGAACGCGGCGTAGGTGAGGCCCGAGCCCCCGCCCTCGATCTCCACTGTGCCCGGATCCGCGGCGAGTGCCGCACGGGCCATTTCCGTCGCGCCCTCGAGCCGCGTGCCCTCGAGGTCTGTCATCAGCACGTGTCCGTCCTTGTTCAGGATGAGGTAGCGGTACGCCGTCGGCACGTCCTGCTGCCCGCAGACGCCGTCGCGTGCCAGGCCCTCCGCGACCTCGCGCGCATTGGCCGGCCCCCAGCTTGCCTCGTAGACGAAGCCCGCGTTGATCGCCGCGGAGAGCGCCATGAACGAGGCGAGCCACGCCGTGGCGACCGCCGCGAACGCGTAGGCGAAGTAGCGCGCGATGACGAAGGAGAGCGGCATGCCCCCGCGACCTCGCGCCCCGGTCCTCAGAGCTGCCACTTGTACCCCATCCCCCAGACGGTCGCGATCGGATCGGCGCCGGCCTCGGAGAGTTTCCTCCGGGCGCGGCTGACCTGCATGGATATGGCCGCGTCGTCGGCGTCGCTCTCCCAGCCGAGCACCGCCTCGCGGATCTGCGCGCGGCTCATGACCTGCCCGGGGTGGCGGGCGAGGTACTCGCAGATGGCGTACTCGGTGGGCGTGAGCGACACGGCCTCGCCGCCCACGGCGAGGCCGCGCGCCCCGAGGTCGATCCGCACCTCCCCGAAGGAGAGGGCGTGCGAGCGCGGCCGGCGCTCACGGCGTAGATGGGCCGCGACCTTGGCGCGCAGCTCCGCGGCCCCGAAGGGCTTGCGGACGTAGTCGTCGGCGCCCAAGCCGTAGCCGGCCACGGCGTCCTCCTCGGCCACGCGCGCGGTCAGGAAGATGATGGGCCCGTCGAAGTCCGGGCGGATCTGCCGCACGAGCTCGAAGCCGTCGAGCCCCGGCATCATGACGTCGCAGAGCACGAGGTCGAAGCGCGAGAGGTCCATCCCCGGGACCGCCGTCGGGTCCGCCGCCTTGACGACCTCATGGCCGTCGCGGCCGAGGACGCGCGCGAGCGCGTCGAGGATCGCCCGCTCATCATCCACTGCCAGTATCCTCGCCATATTCGACCTCCTGAAACTCCCGTTGCATTGTACTTGCGCCGCGCTCAGCGGTCCAGAGCCCCGCGCGCAGCCGCGGGCGCGGGCGCCCACATGGCGATCTCAGGGTTGGGCAGCACGCGGTCGGTGATCGAGCGCAGCGCCGACCCCCAGCCGGCGTCGAGCAGGGCATTCCCGCCCAGGACGAGCGCTGCGGAGAGGAGGGCGAGCACGGCGGCGAGCGGCTTCCTACGCATCTGCCCTCCCGTCCTCGAAGCGGCAGAACCAGGCCAGAAGGACGGCGGCGGCTGCCAGGGCGAGCACGAGGCCAGCGAGCGCAGTCGTGAGGAGAGGGCCCGCCGCGCGTGCGGCGTCGATGAAGGCCTCCACCCCGAGCGACCCTAGGCGCGCGGGCCAGGCGAGCGGCACCCAGCTCAGGGGCGTCGCCAGGGCACCGGTGAGCTCGCCGGTCATGAGGCCGTGCGCAAGTCCGCCCACTGAGAAGAACGCGAGGAGCATTCCCGCCGCGCCGGCGCCGATGGCGGCGTTGCGGCCGAGGCGCAGGGCCACGCCGAGCCCCAGCGCGTAGAGGGGCAGGCTGCCCAGCACGATGCCCGCCCAGGCGGCCGCAAGCGGAGCGGGCCCGAGCGGCAGGCGCCCGGCGACGGCGAGCACGGCCCCGAACACGCCGAGCGCCACGGCCAGCGCGCCCGCGCCGAGCGCCGCAAGGGCGAGCAGCTTCGCCGCGACGGCGCGCCCGCGCGAGGGGACCGCCGTGAGGTTGGCGAGGCGCCCGGCAGCGCGCTCCTCGTCCACGGCGAGCCCGCAGACGATGGCGGACATGAGCGGCATGAGGGCGCCGAGGAACTGGGCGTAGGCGTCCGCGCCCAGCGCCGGGTCCCATCGGGTTATGGAGAAGTACTCGCCGCAGGCAAGACCGGCTGCCAGGCCGCAGACGAGGTGCACCACTGCGAGCGGGGAGCGCGCCAGGCGCAGGGCCTCGGAGAGCAGGGCCCGCGGGAGAGTCATGCGCGGCGTCGGGTCGGAGAGTCGTGTCATGGCCATCACCTCTCCTCGGAGCGCGCGAACCAGGCCGCGCCCGCCGCCGTGAGCGCGGCGAACGCGAGCGCGCAGACCGCAAGGCCCGCCAGTGTGAGCATGCCGTCCGCCGCGAGCGCCCCGCCGAGCGCCATGTCCGCCGCGAGTGGCTCGCCGCTCGGCAGCACGGGGATGAAGCTCGTGGGGATGACCATGCTCGCCGACGGCGGAAAGAGCTGCGGCAGCGGCACCAGCGACCAGGCGAACCCACCCACGAGCTGCGCGGCGAGTGGGCAGAAGATGCCCGCGAGCAATCCGAGCCGCGCCGTGAGGAAGAGCCCTGCGGGGATCATCCACGCCGCGGTCACCGTGTTGGCGAGCGCGCAGAGGAGCATCGTGAGCGTGCCCGCGGCCGTGAGGCCCTGCGAGGAGAACGCCGATCCCGCGAGGTAGATGCCGAAGACCACGAGGTTCGAGAGCGCGCAGAGCGCGAGGCACCAGAGCGCCTTGGCCCACCAGGCGCGCCCGAGCGGGAAGCCCAGGCCCAGAAGCCCCCGCATCCGCGTGCGCGCGTCCGCCCGCGCGACGCACGCCACCACGAGCGAGAGAGTCACGGGCAGGAAGAGCGCGTACCAGTAGTTCCACGCGCTGAAGATCTGCACGCCCCGGTAGGGCATCGCGCCGAGCAGCGGCATCGGCAGCGCCATGAGCACGGCCAGGCGAACCGGTGCCGCGTGGCGCGACTTCAGGGCCTCGGCGCGCAGGCACGCGAGCAGGCCGCCTTTCTCGCCCGTCATGCCGCCACCTCCCCGCGCGCTCGACGCCCCTCCCGGCAGACGCTCATGAAGAGTTCCTCGAGGTCCTGCCCGGACCGAAGCGCATCCTCGTAGGCGAGGCGCCCCCCGTAGATGATGCCGATGGTGTCAGCCATCTGCTGCACCTCGGAGAGGATGTGGCTCGAGACGATCACCGTCGTACCCGCCGCCGCGAAGCCGCGGATCTGGTCGCGCAGCTCCTCGATGCCGATGGGGTCGAGGCCGTTGGTGGGCTCGTCGAGCACGAGCAGGCGTGGCCGGGCGATCAGCGCCAGCGCGAGCCCCAGGCGCTGCCGCATGCCCATCGAGAAGCGCCCGGCGCGCTTCTTCCCAGTGTCTGCGAGGTCCACGGCGGCGAGCACCTCATCTACGCGGCTCTCGGGAAGGCCCAGCAGCGTGGTGCGCACGCGCAGGTTCTCGCGCGCGGTGAGGTTGGGGTAGAGCGGCGCCTCCTCGATGAGGCTGCCGATTGCGTAGAGGTCCTCGCGGCGCCAAGCGTGCCCGGCAAAGAGGATCTCCCCGGCCGTCGGCCGCAGCATCCCGCAGATCATCTTGAGCGTTGTCGACTTGCCGGCGCCGTTGGGGCCGAGCAGCCCGTACACCTCGCCCTCGCGGATATGAAGACTCACGTCGGCCACGGCGTCCTGCGCCTGGTCGCCGCGGCCGAAGCGCTTGGTGAGCCCGCGCGTCTCGAGCATGTAACCCATGGGTTCGTCCTTTCTCTTCCGGGTGCGCGGGCCGAGTCGCCGTGCCCGCGCGCCTTACCTTTCGGGTTTACCATCCATGGTGGGGCGCGTTTCTAACGAAGCTGTAACGGCCGTTGGGCTCTTTTGGCGCCAGCCCTTCTCGACCTGTACGCCACTCATGGTATGTTTATCGCGATAACAAGGACGGAGGTGCCCGTGGCACGCAATAAGTACCCGGAGGAGGCGGTCGAGAAGATCAGGGGTGACGGCCCAGCGAGTGTTATTTTGCGAGCTATGCGCATTGAAAGCGACCTTTCGTGGTATAAACTACTTGCCGGAAGCCGCGGCTTTCAGAGTACGGCTTACGTGTACGTTTAACCTCCGTGGGCGACGGGGTGCCGCAAGGCGTAGAATATCGCCCACCTGTAGGGGCCTGCAGCGATGCGGGCCCCGCTTCGTATGAAGGGGGCGCAACCGATGAAGATCGTATCCATCTCCCAGGACTTCTTCGACCTCGTCGAGGGCGACCGCGAGCTCATGCTTAAGCACAATCGCCCCTGCATCGTGGTGGTGAGGCTGCGTTTCCGCGGGAAGCGCAGGGACTTCGCCGTGCCGCTGCGTTCCAACATCGCCCCTAACGTGCCCAAAGACCAGTACTTTGCGTTGCCACCCCGCCCCACGACGCGCCCCGGTTGCCGCCACGGCATCCACTACATCAAGATGTTCCCCATAACCAAGGCCTACCAGCGCCGCTTCAGGACCGAGGGCTCGGCCTACTACGAGACGCTCCAGCGCATCATCGATGGCAGCACCAAGCGCATTGTCTCCGAGTGCCAGGCATACCTCGACCGCTACGAGCGCGAGGGAAGGCCTCGCTTTGCCGTCGACATCGACCGCATCGTGGGGCTGCTGGAGGGCGAGAAGTAGGGCACCTCGGCTCAGTCTCGAGCCATGCGGAGTCGCTCCGCATTTTCGAACGCCGCGTGCCCCAAATACCCGAGAAGCAGGCCATGAGGTGCGCCGGCGCGCCCGTGCCCGTGCATAGCCGTCACCATCAGCGTCTACGCGGCGTCGGCTTCAAGTGGAGCTGGCGCCGCTGCTGTATATGGTTTGCCTTGCTGCAAATAGCGATCAATGCCCGCGATGTTTCTGCTTGCGCTTCAGCTTTCGCTGCTCGAAGCGCGCCTCCGCCTCATCCGCGCGACGCTGGCTTCTTGCATGAGCCGACTCCCGCTTCATCGTCTCCCGCTGATTCGAGAGCGCCTGCTGCGCCTTGGTGCTCACCGCGGGCCGCTTAAGTGCTTTCGCCGCCTCGCGAGCGCGCCGCTTGGGGTTCTTCGCGGGCTTGCTTGTTTCAGTGGCCTTGTCGCCGAAGAACGAGAGCTTCTCCCATTCGCTTCCATGCAGAGAAGGGACAACCAAGGAGGCCGGTTACTGATACGGACTAGCGCACGCCCACGACTACCCGACGGGGACTGTGTTTTCATCTCTGGTGGTTGGATTGTAGCACGTGCGAATGCGCCCGGCATCGCTGCTGGCATGGCGCTACTGGGATTCGCTCCTCGATGCATCCTTGTGCACATTGCCTTCTCGGTTTCGAAACTTTAGAAATAATCGAGTTTCGAAACAGAGAAGGAGTGGATTATGGCTTGGGTAGACCGCAATACGTACCGACTCCACCGTGTTGGAGAGGCTGGCCGAGTACATGATGGACAACTCCGGCAACCTCAACTCGCCCAACAACATCGCCAACGTCCTCGACGCCAACAGGGTTCCCACCAACCACGTCACCGTCGGGCGCTATATCTCGTACCTCCGCGACGCTTTCGCCTTCTATGAGGCGAAGCGCTACGACATCAAGGGGAAGAAGTACATCACTAACCGAAGAGGACTCCTCACCGAATTCCCTTGAGATCGGTCGGCATTATCGAGCGTGGGCGTTCTCGTAGACTTCTTTGATCTCTTCCGGCAAATTGTCGGGAATCAGCGCCTTCACTCTATCCTCGTTGCCATCTTGGATCGCCTGCTCGTAGTACCAGCATTTGAACCTCAGCATATCCAGCGCACGGTTCATGTTCGCGATCTCCGACTCCATGTGGGCCTTTCGCTCCTCAAACATGGCCTTGCGCTTGGGATATGTCGATGGGCCCTCCGCGCACCATTCCATGAACAGTCGGATGTCCTTAATCTCCATTCCAGCCTTCTTCAGGCATTCGATGACCCGAAGCGCCTCGAGTTCCGTATCGCCGAATCGGCGAATGCCGGACGTCCGTTCCAATTCCGGGAACAATCCCTGCTTGTCGTAATAGCGCAGCGTGGAAACGGGCAGACCGAACATATCCGCCACTTGTCCGATTGTGTACATGGCCCCTCCGAATAAATCTCGAATTCATTCCTTGACCTAAAGTCAGGTTTAGGTATTACCTTCATTCTCGTCAATACAAATCGGTAGCGCAAGGGGTGGTCCGTAATGGGCAAAACGGTTTTCGCCGGCGGCGTGAACGGCGTAGGCGAAATCGCTGGGCATCCTGCTCTTGAGCAAGCGCGACAAATGGACATGGGAATCTAGGCGGGCCACTTGGCCGCGCGTAAGCAGATTCGTGTTCAGAACCATCGACGGGAGGAAATCGATCATGGCAATTAAGCAGACAGCGGGCAGGGATGCCCTGGGGGACTTTGCCCCCAAATTCGCACAGCTCAACGACGACGTGCTGTTCGGCGAGGTGTGGAGCCGAGAGGGCGAGCTTTCCTTGCGCGACCGCAGCATAGTGACGGTGGTTGCCCTGATGGCGCAGGGGCTGACGGACTCCTCGTTCCAATATCATCTGATGTCCGCAAAGAACAACGGGGTGACCAGGGCGGAGATAGCGGAAATCATTACGCACGCGGCGTTTTACGCGGGATGGCCCAAGGCGTGGGCGGCCTTCCGCATGGCGAAGGAGGTCTGGGCGGATAGCGATGCCGCTGATGCAAGAGCCAAGCATCAAAACGAGATGGCCTTTCCCATCGGTGCCCCCCAACGACGCATTTGCGAAGTACTTTATCGGGCAAAGCTACCTCGCGCCCCTTTCCACCGAGCAGGTCGGCGTCTACAACGTGACGTTCGAGCCCGGCTGCCGCAACAACTGGCACGTTCATCACGCCAAAAGCGGTGGCGGACAGATCCTCATCTGCGTGGCCGGTCGAGGGTTTTACCAGGAATGGGGCAAATCGGCACAGGAGCTGCATCCTGGCGACGTGGTAAATATTCCCGCGGGCGTAAAGCACTGGCACGGTGCGGCGCCTGACAGCTGGTTCTCCCATCTCGCGGTGGAAGTTCCGGGTGAGGAGACCTCCAACGAGTGGTTGGAGCCCGTGGACGACGAGCAATACCTTAAAGCGACTGACAAGGAGGCTTAGGCATGGAGCAGTTGAAACTGACGCAGGAATGGGACAAGGTGTTCCCCAAAAACGACAAGGTCGAGCACAGCAAGGTGACCTTCCACAATCGATACGGCATCACGCTGGCGGCCGACGTCTACGTGCCGAAGAACGCGGAAGGCAAGCTGCCCGCTATCGCCGTCAGCGGTCCGTTTGGCGCGGTGAAGGAGCAGTCTTCCGGTCTGTACGCGCAGAAAATGGCGGAGCTGGGCTTTTTCACAATTGCCTTTGACCCGTCCTATACCGGTGAGAGCGGCGGTACGCCCCGCTATGTAGCATCTCCGGACATCAACACCGAGGACTTCTGCGCAGCGGTGGACTTCCTCTCGGTACAGGAAAACGTCGATCCAAAGCGCATCGGCATCATCGGTATCTGCGGTTGGGGCGGCATGGCAGTCAATGCGGCGGCCATCGACACTCGTATCAAAGCTACCGCGGCTATGACCATGTACGACATGACCCGTGTGACCGCCAACGGCTATTTTGACGCCGAGGATTCCGAGCAGGCGCGCTTTGAAAAGCGGAAAGTGCTGAACGCGCAGCGCACCGAGGACTATAAAAACGGCAGTTATACGCTGGCGGGCGGCGTGGTCGATCCGCTGCCGGAGGATGCGCCGCAGTTTATAGCGGACTATTACGCCTACTACAAGACTCCGCGAGGCTACCATCCCCGCAGCCTGAACTCCAACGGTGGCTGGAATGTGACGTCCTCGCTGTCCTTTTTGAATATGCCGGTTTTGCAATATAGCAGCGAAATCCGCTCTGCTGTGTTGCTGGTGCATGGCGAGAAGGCACACTCCCGCTATTTCAGCGAAACCGCGTACGGCAAGCTGACCGGGAACAACAAGGAATTGCTCATTATCCCCGGTGCCAGCCACACCGACCTTTACGATCAGATGGACATCATTCCGTTTGGAAAGCTGAAGGCATTCTTTGAGGAATTCCTGAAATAAGGCGTGCCTCGATTCAATGCCAAGCTTCCAGCAACGATTCTTCTAAAGAGCGGGAGTAGCTGAAACGAGGCGATTGAATAACTCCATACGTTTTGGTTAAAACATAATAATATGCCGCGCGGCTGCGGCATGAAGAAGGGGGAATCCTATGAATATCGTTGTATTGAGTGGTAGCCCGCGCAAGGGCGCCAATACCGACACCATGGTCGAGGCGTTTGCCGAGACCGCGCGCGAGGCCGGCCATACAGTCGAGGTCGTCCGCGTTGCCGGCAAGAAGATCGCCGGCTGCCTGGGGTGTCAGTACTGCTTTGCCCATGAGGGCACTTGCGTGCAGAAGGATGACATGGCCGACGTGATCGAGCCGCTGAAAGGCGCCGACATGGTTGTCTTCGCTTCGCCTATCTACTGGTTTGATATCACTGCGCAGGAGAAGGCCGCCATCGACCGCCTGTACGCCTTCGGTGCCACGGGCTTCCCGTTCACCAAGACGGCCCTTTTGCTCGATAGCCACAGCGAGGGCGTCTATGATGCGGCTATCGCTATGTACAAGTCCACATGCGCGTACTGCAAGTGGGAGGACCAGGGCATTATCACCATCAGCGGTATGACCGAGCGCGACAGCATGGCATCGTCGTCCAAGTTGGAAGAGGTGCGAGAGCTCGCTCGCAAGCTCGCCTAAGGACAAGAGGAGCGCATGGCAATCGGTGTTGGTGGAAAATGCTTGCTATCCTTACCAAGAGGAATGCTGATTGCCATGCGTTGATGCTTCCGCGGACAATTCCGGCGTGCTAAAACGCCTTCTCGTTCAAGAATTCCCTGAACGCGGGAATGTCAAAGCCAACGAGACCACGCCCGCGCTCTCCAATGACGCCGTCCTCCAGGAGGCGGCGTTTGTATTGGCTTGCGTAGTTGCTGGCGACGCCCATGCGTTTGGCTATCTCCGAGACCCTGCTGGGGCCAGAATCGGGCAGCATCGCGAGCAAAAACTCAATGTCTTTATCGGAAAGCTCCCGATAGGTAGTTTCGAGAATTCGATCGCGCAGCTCCATGCGGGCAAGCAGAGAACCCTGCTGTACATCAGGTGCACTGATTTTGGGCGAGTTCTCCGAAACATCCCATGTGCGATATCCGACGAGCTGCATCATATAGGGAAATCCGTCGACGGCCTTCACGGCATCCTCGAGCGCTTCTGGCGTGATTGAGCGGCCTCCGGCCTCAACGGTTTTGCGGAATGCGTTTGCAATTTCAACGTCAGTGATTCGTCCCAACTGATGATATTGGGAACGCCTAAGGAACGAGACGGAATCGTTGCGCAGCAACGCCGATACTTTGTAGGGCAGTCCTGCCATGAGTAGGGCAACTTTTTTACCTTCGCGTACAAAGTGCTGGTAAACAGAGGCAAATTGAAGCATTTCTTCGAGATCGACGGTGACTTCATCGATGGTGATGAGAAGTCCGATGTCATGTTTTTCGAGTTGCTTAAAGATGCCATTCATGCGCGTGCGCCAGTTGCCCTGAGCCTCTTGAGCATATGTCCAATCGATGCCCACTGGGCCAATTTGAACACCGTTTATGCGCGCGTGAGGCTGTGAGAGGTAGCTATCTGCGGCTTCTTTGGTTCGCTCGATAATATCTTCGAGCATGCCTGGCATGGCGGAGACATTTGCTGCGATCCAGCCGTGTTCAAGCGCCGTTTCTGAAAGGAGCGAGAGAAGCGCCGTCTTGCCCGTTCCCCTTGCGCCCGTAAAAATGGTTGACAGGTTGGGATCTCCCGGGCCGTTGATAAAGCCACGGTTGATGTCACGCAGGATATGCTCGCGACCCGCTAGAAAGGGAGGGACGCTTCCGAACGTCGGGGTAAAGGGGTTCTTGCTGTACTCCATGGTAGCTCCTTTGCAAGTTTTGCTAATTTTTGCAAGTTTTGCTAACTTTTGCAAGTTTTGCTAACGACTGACCAAAGGGCATCGAAGCAGTGGCGCTGACATTTTTTACGCAGAAAAATAAGCAGAAATCAATTTATCTGCGTTAAAAATAGTTGAGAAGAAAAACGACGAGTCCCGGGCGCAATGCCGTTGCGTTCCGGGCCTCGTCGCTTTGCGAAGTATCTAACGGTCTCGTTGCCGTGGTACCTAGTCAAACAGGCTCGGCATGTCGTTTTCCTTCATGAGGGCACCGGCGGAGGGCAGACTCTGTGCGGTGAACTTTTCGGCCGAGACGCCGGCGCCAAGAATCTCCTCGGTCGTGCCGACGGTGGTGACCGAGCGGCCCTTCTTGGCCGTAAAGGCCTGGACGCCCTGCGTGTTGGTGGTCGTCTTGGTTTTGAGCAGCGACGTGTTGAAGTTCATCAGGCGATAGTCGCTCGAGACCAGCGCGATGTCGCGGTCCTCCTTGAGCACCTGGGCATATAGCAGCTTGCTGCCGCCGTAGATGGCGTTCTTGAGGCGCTTGCGGTTGGTCTTGGTAACGTATCCGGCAAGTGCGACGCGCACCGCGCGGCCGTTCTCAAAGACAAACAGCACGTCGGCCTTGTAGTCCTCGGGGTCGATGACCCAGATCACGCTCTCGTCGGGTTCCATCTCAAGATCGGTGGGCAGGTACGAGCCCAGCTGGGCCGACTTGGTGTCCTCAAACGCCGCAACCTTGCACTTGTACACCTGGCTCTTGTTGGTAAACACGAGCAGCTCGTGCGTGTTGGAGGACGGGAACTCGATAAAGGGTTTGTCGCCGTCCTTGTACTTGAGCGTGGTCGCCTTCTTGAGTACGCGGTCCGTCATCTTCTTAAGGTAGCCGTCGCGCGAGAGCATGATGGTGACCGGGTACTCCTCGACCTCGGGCTCCAAGCTTACCTCGATGACCTCGTGGGGCTCGATCCTGCCCGTGCGGCGCGGCATCACGTACTTCTTGTTGACCGCGGCCAGCTCGTCGCTGATGACCTTCTTGATGTTCTCCTCGCTGGAGAGAATCTCCTCAAGCTCGGCAATCTCGCCCTCGAGCTTGGCGATATCCTTGGTGCGGTTGAGAATGTACTCCTCGTTGATGTTGCGGAGCTTAAGTTCGGCAACAAACTCGGCCTGGGTCTCGTCGATATCGAAACCCTTCATAAGGTTGGGCACGACCTCGGCTTCGAGCTTGGTACCGCGGATGATGGCGATGGCCTTGTCGATATCGAGCAGGATCGCCTCGAGGCCGTGCAGCAGGTGCAGGCGCTCGGACTTTTTGCCCAGGTCAAAGTTAATGCGGCGACGCGTGGACTCAATACGCCACTTGACCCACTCGTGCAGGATCTGGCGCACGCCCATAACGCGAGGGTAACCATCGACCAACACGTTGAAGTTGCACGAGAACGAATCCTGCAGCGTGGTCGAGCGATAGAGCTTGGCCATGAGCTTGTCGGGGTCGACACCGCGCTTAAGGTCGATAGCGATGCGCAGACCCGAAAGGTCGGTCTCGTCGCGGATGTCTGCGATCTCCTTGACCTTGCCCTCTTTGGAGAGCTTGACGATGCGCTCGATGATGACATCGGTCTTGGTGGTGTAGGGGATCTCGTAGACCTCGATGATGCGCTCTTCGGGAATCCAGCGCCAGCGGGAGCGAATCTGGAAGCTGCCAAGACCGGTCTCGATAATCTTTTCCATCTCCTCGCGGCGGTAGATAATTTCGCCGCCGGTCGAGAAGTCGGGCATGGGCATGTACTCGAGCAGGTCGCAGTCGGGATCCTTGAGGTAGTGCATCGTGGCGGTGCAGACCTCGTTGAGGTTGAAGCCACAGATGTCGGACGCCATGGCGACGCCGATGCCCTTATTGGCCGAGACAAGGATGTTGGGGAATGTGGTGGGCAACAGACGCGGCTCCTTCATGGCGCCGTCGTAGCTGTCGACGAAGTCGACCGGATCCTTATCGATGTCCTTGAAGATCTCGGCGCTGATGGGGGAGAGCTTGGCCTCGGTGTAACGCGAGGCGGCGTAGCTCAGGTCGCCCGAATAATACTTGCCAAAGTTGCCCTTCGACTCCACGAAGGGGGCGAGCAGCGCCTCGTTGCCGGTGGCCAGGCGCACCATCGTCTCGTAAATCGCCGCGTCGCCGTGCGGGTTGAGCTTCATGGTCTGACCCACGATGTTGGCGCTCTTCTGGCGCTCGCCCTTGAGCAGACCCATCTTGTACATGGTATAGAGCAGCTTGCGGTGCGAGGGCTTAAAGCCGTCGATCTCGGGGAATGCACGCGAGACATTGACGCTCATGGCGTAGGGCATGTAGTTGACCTCGAGCGTCTGCGTGATCGGCTGGTCGGTGACCTCGGAGTGCAGGCCGATGACGTTCTCGGCGTTAACCTGCTTTTTCTTTGGCTGGTTCTTCGTCTTCTTCTTTGCCACGATATCCTCTTGAACTTCTTATGGGCCGTCGTTATCGATGTGCTGCTACTGCAGGTCCAGCTGGTCCAGGTATTCCTTGCCGTGCTCGGAGATATGGCGCTTGCGGCCTGCCTCGTCGTTGCCCAGCAACAGGTTGAACATGGTCTCCATCTTGGAAACGTCCTCGGGTTCAACCTTGATCAGGCGGCGCGTCTCGGGGTTCATGGTGGTGAGCCACATCATGTCCGGGTCGTTTTCACCAAGACCCTTGGAGCGGTTGATGGAGCACTTCTGGTCGCCGATCTCCTTGAGGATGCCGTTCTTTTCGAGCTCGGTGTAGGCAAAGTAGGTCTTCTCTTTGCAGTTGATCTCGTAGAGCGGCGACTCGGCGATATACACGTAGCCCTCGTCGATAAGCGTTGGCACCAGGCGGTAGAGCATGGTGAGCACGAGCGTGCGGATGTGATAACCGTCGACGTCGGCGTCCGTACAGATGATGACCTTGTTCCAGTTGAGGTTGTCCAGGTCAAAGGCACCGAGGTTCTTGATGCGCTTGTCCTTGATTTCCACGCCGCAGCCCAGCACGCGCATGAGGTCCATGATGATGTCGGACTTAAAGATGCGCGGGTAGTCCTCCTTCAGGCAGTTGAGGATCTTACCGCGGACGGGCATAACGCCCTGGAACTCGGCATCGCGCGACGTGCGAATGGCGCCTGCTGCCGAGTCGCCCTCTACGATGTAGATCTCGCGACGGCTCTTGTCCTTGGAGCGGCAGTCGATGAATTTCTGCACGCGGTTGGCCATGTCGGTCTTCTGCTGCAGGTTGGTCTTGATGCTCTGACGCGTCTTCTCGGCGTTCTCGCGCGAGCGCTTGTTGATGAGCACCTGCTCCATGATCTTATTGGCGGCGTCCTTGTTCTCGATCAAGTAGGTCGAGAGGCGCTCCTTAAAGAAGGCCGTCATGGCCTGCTGGATAAAGCGGTTATTGATGGCTTTCTTGGTCTGGTTTTCGTAGGACGTCTGGGTGGAGAAGCAGTTGGTCACAAGTACCAGGCAGTCCTGGACGTCTTGCCACTTAATGCCGCTTTCGTTTTTGTTGTACTTGCCTTGATTCTTGATGTAGGCATCGATGGCGCTGGTCAGAGCGCTGCGGGCGGCCTTTTCGGGCGAACCGCCGTTCTCGAGCCACGATGAGTTGTGGTAGTACTCCTGCATCGTGAAGGTGCGCGAGAAACACATGCATGCGGTGATTTTTACGTTGTAGTCGGGCAGGTCCTCACGATCGCGACCGCGACGGTCGGCTTCGATAAAGAAGGGCTCGGTGAGGTAGTCGGCACCGACCTTCTCGAGCACATAGTCCTCGATGCCCTTGGGGTAGCAAAAGTCCTCTTCGGAAAACTCGCCATCGTCGCCCTCGATACGCAGGCGGAAGGTCACGTTGGCGTTGACCACGGCCTGGCGGCGCATGGTCTCGCGATACCACTCGTGGGGAATGCTGATCGAGGTAAAGACCTCAAGATCGGGGCGCCACTTGATAGTGGTGCCGGTGCGGTTCTCGTCGCTGGGCTCAATCTCGAGTGCCTTCTTTTTGGCGCCGACGACCTTGCCCTTTTTAAAGTGCAGGGAGTACTTGTTGCCGTCGCGCCAAACCGTGACGTCCATGTACTCGGAGGCATACTGGGTCGCGCAGGAGCCCAGGCCGTTGGTACCGAGCGAGAAGTCGTAGTCGCCGCCCTGGTTGTTGTTGTACTTGCCGCCGGCGTAGAGCTCGCAAAAGACAAGCTCCCAGTTAAAGCGTTTCTCGGAAGGGTTCCAGTCGAGCGGGCAGCCGCGGCCGTTGTCCTCTACCTGAATGGAGCCATCGCGAAAGGCGGTAAGGGTGATGAGCTTGCCGTAGCCCTGGCGCGCCTCGTCAACGGCGTTGGACAGGATCTCGAAGGCGGCATGCGCGCAACCGTCAAGTCCGTCCGAGCCAAAGATAACGGCGGGGCGCAGACGAACGCGCTCCTCGTCCTTGAGCTGGCGGATACTGTCGTTACCATAGTTTGCGGTGTTTTTTGCCATACTCGCTCTCTCGGTGCTCCCTTGCTGCGTTTAAGTCATATAGATAGTCAAGGTAGCATAGCCCAGCCCACAGACGATTCCACCCAACACGAAATCCATCGAACAATCGTTCGGAGTTCGATGGAGATTTGTTTACTCGGCCAAAACCGAGTCGGTTTTGGCCGAGTAAGTTTGAAGACGGCCGAATGTGTCTTGCTGCGTTTGCGGTTGGATACGCTGTCGAAGACATGTCGTGCGGATTGTTGGCGAAAAGACGCCGTGCCAAGCTCGAGGCAGAACTCGACTCCCCTGATGATATCTAATGCGAAATGGGCTGGCTCTGGGTATCCAGAACCAGCCTCTTTTGGTGTTCGATGAGCCGAGTCGGCGTCTCTCGCAAAGGTAACTGAGAGCTAGTGAGGCTTATCAGAATTGACCTCATCGGCAGTGTCGGTTTCGAGCGCCGTGCGGCGGGCGCTGTAGGCGATGAGGCCGGCGCCTGCCGCGGCGAGTGCTGCAGCGGCTGCCGTAAGGGGAGCGTTGACATCGCCCGTGCCAGCGAGCGCGCCCGCTTTTCCGGAGCGTTTGTTATTGCTGTGGTCCTTGCCACTGCCGGAGCTGCTTCCGCCGGAGCCGCCGCCCTCGTCGGTACCGCCGCCACTCGAGCCGCCATCGTCGTCTGCTGTCATCGGGGCGTCGTGAAGTTCTGTCGTATCCGCGCTGTCGCATACGCCGACCTGAACTTCTGAGCGTTCGCATGCCGCGTCGGGCACATGAAGCTCGTGCAGTACGGCACCCAGCGCCGAGTTTGCGCCCGGTCGAATTTCCTCGAGCGTTACGGGATCGAGCGCCACCAGATTACGCGCCTTCGCATACAGCGTTACACGTTTGCCCACCTCGTCGCTCCAACTCTCGGGGATGGCGAAGCTCATGCGGAACTGTGCCGTGCAACCCGGTGCCAGCACGGCGTTGCCGCTGTCGGCTACCAGCGGGTGCGTTGCAAAACGTGCGCCCAGCGTCTCGAGCGCGTACTTCACGTGTGCCATGTCGTTGGCCGAAGCATCCTCGGCAAGCTCCGGATCGTAGATCGAAGCCATGCGTGCGTTTGCTCCGAACCCGATGGATGCGCTGGAGAACGGCTGGCTGGAGCCCTCTCGGTACAGATCGATCGTGCCGGCGGTCAGCAAGGTGTTACCGTCGTTTCGCACCGTGACCATGAAGGATTCGCCTGCTGCTCCGGGCACCACCGCGCCCGAGGTAGCGACCGCGCCCGTCGGAGTGGCACACGCCACCAAGGGCACTTCGATGCCGTGTAGTTCTGCCTCGCTCTTCTCCGCGCTCACAATGTGCGTGGCGAGCGCGGAGAGCATGCTCCCCGACGTCAAAAATGTCGTTATCTGATCGACGGGATGGTCCAGCTCGCACATCACGAACGGCTCCGTAAACAGATCGCCTGACAAGGTGCTGGCGAAGATGCGGAAGTGCTTGCCCATCACTGCAACTGGGTTGCCTTCTTCGTCGTAGGTCTGTCCCACCTTGCCATCGGTGTTCTCTACATAGAGCGCGCACCTGCCGTTGTTGCTTACGCTAAACGATGCCGGGCCACAGCCTGCGGCACCCACGGGCTGCGTTGCAAACGCCGATGCGCCTCGCGTCCAAGTAATATGCTGCAGTTGCTCGTTGACGGTTGCCAAAAAGCCCGAATGTTGTGGCCACGGTACCGCACGGGGTACCGTGGCGTCTGGTGGCATAACGCCCCAGCCCGCAATGGACTGGCCGATCACGGCGTACGATGCGCAGCCGCAACCGTCTGCGGTCTCGTACGCAACGGGCACCACCATTTTGCCGTTGATATTCTCGGGCTCGCCCAGCTCGATGCTCGACGGTGCCTGCGGAAAGCGGAGGACCTGACGGAACGTGAGGCTGTCGCCCGAAACGTCCGACCACAGGGTAAAGCACTCGAGCGCGACCTCTGCCTCGGTGCCCAACGCCTTTTCTGCCGTGGTTCCGCGGCGGTGGAGATAGGCGCCCGACAGACGCCCGTCGACAAGCGTCTTGCCCACCGTGATGCGTGGACACTGCAGACAATGGTAACCGTCCTCCTGCAGGCGGCCGCGCGAGATGCTGCGCCACGACGTGTGCGATACCACGCGAACTTCGCTATTGCTTATGCGCAGGCGCACAACGGACAGTATGCCGGCTGTGCTTGCCGTATCGAAAAGGGTGCTGTCGCCGTCGGAGCGCTCGCCCGAGACCAACAGCACGTAGGCGTCCTGGTTTCCTCTTCCGTCCGTATATTCCACTACGTCGAAGTCGTAATCGTATATGCCGTCGCGCTCCACGTCTTCCTCGCCAAACCCAAGGGGAAAGTCCACAGGCGTGGGAGCGGACCACGTTCCGTTTGCCTTTGTGTGTACCACCAGGCGCGAGCGACCATTGTCGCCGTAGCGCACCGAGGCGATACGGAACAGGCATTCTACGCCGGCAATCATTGCCAGCTTCATGTGGGCTTCGCTGAGCACGCCAGCAAACAGCACGTTGTCGCTCGAGGGCTTGATGCCGCCACGCTCGTCCTCCGACACGCCGGCAGAATTGGCGTTCGGGTCCGCAACGGCGTTTGTTGCCTGACCGATATAGGTGTACTCATACATCGGCGCGGCGTTTTCGTCGTTCTCTATCAGTGCATGGACGAAATACTCGATCTGTCCCGTGTCGTCGCTTTCTGCATCCGCCTCGAGCTCAATGCGCGTGACCGCTTGATCCCAATCGCGCACGACAGGCGCGGCGTTTACGGCAGTGGCCTTAACCTCGGCGCGTGCGAGCAGTTCGGCGTTGGTGACGATGGTGGCCGATGCGATAAATTGCGGCACGCCGCCCGCCTCGATGTTGCCGGGCGTGCCGAAGCGGGCATCCAGCGTATAAGGCGTATCTCCACCCAATGCGAGCTCAGAGCGCTGGAGTACATACTGGTCGCCATTGTTCACCGACATATTCCACGAATCGAGGAGTGTGGGCCACGACCCCGACCAAGCCTTGGTGGTCCACTTGAACATTACGAACTGGAGTATCACATCGACATCGACGTCTGCACCCACGCGCAGCCGCGGAAGCTGGTGTCCATCTGCCTTCTCGTACCCAATGAACAGCGTGAGGGATGCGGCGCCGCGCACGGCAGACGAGGCGACGCCTGCAACGCCGGCGCCAAAGGTGACGGCAAGCCCGATCTGGATGGTGAACGATCCCGACGTGTTGGAATAGTCGAGCGAAATGTTCTTGAAAAACGCCGCGCCGCTACCGTGCGTGTGGGCGCCCACGGCGAGCGCCAGTTTTGCCAGCACCCAAGGGTTGACGTTTAGGAAAAACGGCACCGGTCCTAGGGTAAACTGCTCGGTCCAATTGAGGTCGGTTCTTACCTGGAAGAGGGCCTTAATATTGCCGTATGCGGGGTCGTTGTTGTTGCCCCAGGTTTTGCCCACCCAATCGTAGGCGAGCGAGCCGTACAGCTGTGTGGCGATATCCATCGTAAACAGCAGCGTGCAGTGGTGACGAAGCAGCTTGGTGTTTCTTGGATCGGTGCCCGAACCGGCACTCATACTCTTATACTGATTCCACTTCCCCTCCATTTCGTCGAGGTAGCGGTTTGCCTGCTTGGCGCCCGACTCACGCGGCGATTTCTTCCAGTATTCCGGATCCGGATTGCCCGAATCGTTCATGTAGCCGACCGGTTTGTATCCTCCGCCAAACAGCACGTATCCGGCAAACGAGAAATCGAAGAGGATCGGAAATGTGGGCATCCAGCAGGTGAACTTGTTGCCGCCGATGCCGGGGAACGCCGCGGGGAAATCAAACGGAGTGATCTCTTGATCCATGGTGGTGGGGATGATGGTCGTTGAGCCCGATTCTGCCTTTGCGGCCGGCGCGGTGACAACGGCCATGGGGGAGGAGAGCGTGTAGGTTTTACCCTGGTAGTCGAGCACAAAGCGCAGCTTGCATCCTTCCTCCAGAAGGCCCGAAGCTGCATCGAGGAACTTGTCTTCGAGTGTGAACGTCGCCAGATTATCCGAACCCGATGCACTGGCCTTGACTTGGCCAATTTGCGTGACGGTTTCGGGCGAGCTACCCGTGGCGGGCATTACCTTGTTGATGCACAGCGTTGCCTGCCCGCCCTGCGGCAGATGGGCCTGCACGGTAAAAGCGTGCGTGTTGGGCTGGTCGTTTGTTGCTTCGTCCGCTGGCATTGCCATAAACGTGGCGTCGGCGTACTGGATGTCCCATTCGTCGAACGTGAGCTGTCGAAAGTACGGCTCGCCATCGGAGAGCGGACGTGTGGGTGCGGTAATGGCGGTGCCGCCTTGGACACGCGAGAGGGGAATCTCGACATCGCGGTAGCCCGCCATGCTAATGGAGATGCTGCCGTTAAAGTCGTACGCGTCGAGAAGCGTCGCCTCGTCCACGTAGCCTTCCGAAAGCGGCGCGACCTCAAAGATGGCGGTGCCTTCGTCATCGGTCGTGGCGGTGAGCTGCTTGCCTGCGGCATAGCGCGATGTGAGCGTGACCTGGGCACCCGTGATGGGCGTATTCTTGTTGGCGACGTCGACCACGACCACACCGAACATGGTGCGCGAGAGGACGAGCACCCTGAAAGGGTCTTTTTCGTCGGCATAGGCTTCGGGAAGCGCGAACGGCAATATGAAGGCGTTTGCGCTTCCCGGTACGCGCGGCAACATAATGCTTGCCAGCGAGGACGCTCCGGCAACAAGTAGCGAACGGCGATCAAGCATCTTTGGCTCCCATCCCGCAGGTATCGGTGGAAATAATCCAATTTTGCGAGAAGGTGCCACGTGGCGGTAGTGCCGTTCAAGGGTCAAAATGTCCAAATTGATCGAGCGAAGCGCCGGGTTCCGGAACGCGTTCGATGCGCTTGGCAGCCCGGTCGCTAACGCAACATATGCGCGACCAGCTCGGCGCGTGTGCCGATGCCAAGCTTTGCGTATACGCCGGATAGGCGGTTTTTGACGGTGCCCGGCGATACTCCCATATGGCGTGCGATTTCGGCGTTGGTCCACCCACGACAGGCGAGCATGGCCATGGTGAATTCCGTGGTCGTTAGATCGTCGGCCACGTCCTCGCCCGAATCGGGGTTGTGGATGCGCCGCCAGCCGTAGCTGAAGCGGTACGTGATCTCGATGACGCGCGCGAAGTCGTCAGGGTATTGCGTTTTTAGGCACGCCTCGATGAGCCCCTGTAAAAGGCCGTGGTGCTCGCCAATGAGCTCGATAAGGCCGTCGGGACGTGCAATGTTCCAAGCAACTCCGAAGTGTGCCTTTGCGGCGTCGATGTCCTTGAGGCTCATGCATGCCATGGAAGCTGCCAGATGCAGGAACAGTTCCGAGATGGGATAGCTTCCCTGTTTCATGATCAGGGCATTTTCCGCCATGCCTAGGCTGCGGCCGTATTCGCCGCGCAGATACAAGGCGTGTGCCATCACGTAGCTGGCGAACAGGCGCAGGCCTTCGGGCAGATGCGTCGCAAGTGGATAAAACTCTTCGGCAGAATACGGGGAAGGCAGATGTAGCAGGACGCTTGCGGCCGAGGCGAACAGGATATGCGTGGCGTGGACGGCGAGCGATTCTTCGTCGGTGGGCACATCAAGGATGCCCGCAAGGCACCGGCGGGCATCGGCGATACGGTTGAGCGACAGACTGGCATATCCGCAGATAAAGCATGCGGAATAGCGCAGTGCGGGGTCGGTGGCGTCAAGATAGGGGCGTGCTGCCTCGGCGGCGAGAGTGGCCTGTCCGCGAAAGTACAGCGCTTCTGCCGTGGCGATGGTGCGTGAATCGGGGTCGGAAATGCCTGCAACCGCATCGTCAATCTGCCCCGGCACAAAGGCGGTGCACATCAACGGCATGGGAACGCGTGGGTAGCCATCGCAGTCCATCTTCCATCTCCCAACAGCTGGCAACAATGCAGCAATTGTACTCCTGTTGCTCGGGACCCCTTTCGTTTTACTGTTCGGCTAACGCTACAGATCATTTTGGAAGGCTTACGAGCATGGTGGTCCCGTCCTCGGAACTTGCTTCGACCTCTACGGCGCCACCGTGAAGCGCTGCAATCTCCCAAACGAGAGCTAGCCCGAGTCCTGCGCCGCCGTATGCCCTGCTGCGGGATTTGTCTAGACGAAAGAACGGCTGGAAGATGCTCTCTCGGTACTGCTTGGGTATTCCCGGGCCCTCATCTTTGACTCGCAGGAGCACATGGCTGTCGCTGTCGCTGATGGAGACGTTGACAGTCGAGCCGGAGCGGCTGTAACGGATGGCGTTTTCGACCAGATTAAACACCAGCCGATAGAGGAGCGTATCACTTCCGATTGTCAAAGCGTCTCCGGCGCAATCGAGGGTTACGTCCTTATTCTCGGCAAGTGGCGCAAGGTCGGTGAGGACCTCTTCGGACAAGGGGCCAAGTTCAACATCGTCCTCGCAAGGAACGCTGCGGAGCTCACTCATCTCGAGCAATACCTTGGTCATTCGAGACATGCGCTCGGTTTGTTCTTGTAGCAGGCCGAGCAACTCGGCTGTTTCGGGTTGTAAGTTGGAGCGCTCGGAGACAAACAGTTCGATCTGTGCCTGCATAAGGGCGAGCGGGGTTCGCAGCTCGTGCGCGGCGTTGCCGGTAAATTGACGCTGCGCGGAGAAACCTTCGTCGAGTCGGACAATCATGTCGTTGAAGGAGGCGCTGCATCGCTGTAGTTCGGTGGGTACATCTTTGCCGAGCTTAATTTCGCTTAGGTTGTCAGGCTGCACGCGCTCAACCTGGGCTGCAAAAGCCCGTAGCGGTTTGAGTGCACGGCCGCTCACAAAGTATGCCAGCACGCCGCCAAGGAGTGTGACTCCAGCCGTGATGCGCCAGGCTGTCGTGCCAAAAGACTCCTGTGCGTCGTTTACGACGATCGTGACCTCGTCATCGAGGGTCGCTTTCGTTGGGTCGAACGCTTGGGGCGAATTTTCGCCAGTTGCGTTAAAGGCCGAGATGTCACTGCCGATGGCTTCCATATAGCGCATGCCCGTATAGCCGACCAGGCAGTTCGTCAGCACGCACGCCGCACACGTCAGCAGTGCCGTCATAATCGTTATGCGCCATTGCAGCGAAAGCCTTTTCATTCGCTATCCTCCATAACGTAGCCCTCTCCAATCCGATTGCGAATCGGGTCGTATCCCAAAGCGCTGCCTAGCTTTTTTCGGAGTGACGAGATGTGAACGCGGGTCGCGTTGCTAAAGCTGTTCACGCTGCTATCCCAAACGTGCTCTATAAGTTCCTCTTGGCTTACCGGTCGCCCCTGATTAAGCATCAGGTATTCCAAGATTCCCGTTTCCTTGCGCGTAAGAGATAGGGCCTCGCTGTCTACGGAAGCGATGCGCGCCTTGGTGTCAAAGCGGAGCTTTCCACAGGTTAATACTATGTCGCTTTGTGCAAAGCGCCTGAGGGTAAGGCTGCGGATCCTTGCCGCAAGCTCGTCAAGATGAAACGGCTTGGTAAGGTAATCGTTGGCGCCGGCATCGAGTCCGGCGACCTTGTCGGCGACCTCGCCGCGTGCGGACAGAATCAGTACCTTGGTCTCGCAGTCGGTTTTCCTAAGTTCCCTGAGCACGGTCATGCCATCGATACGGGGAAGGTTGAGGTCGAGTACCACGAGGTCAAAGACTTCGACGCCCAGCAGGTCGAGCGCCTCCTGTCCGTCGTGGCAGCAGTCGACGCTGTACGCCAAGTTTCGCAAGCTGCGCGCGATTGCATCGCACAGCGCTCGCTCGTCTTCGACGATCAAAATACGCATAACAGTCTCCTTGCACATTCCAAATCGCGCTTAACACGGATTTTATAGTCGATATGGTCCAATGGTCGCGTAACGAAAGGAGTGGTCAGGTTGTTCAAAGCGGTAAAGCCCGTGGTACAGGTCGCTTTGTTGATCGTCGGAATTGCCATGGTGTGCTTTGGTGTTATGCGTGGCGAGGCGGATGCCGTGCTGGCCAAAGCGATTAGGCTGTGCTTGGAGTGTATCGGAATTGGATAAAAGAGAAAACACTGCGTCGCATGTTTTGGCCCGATTTCGCGGATTCATTCAGGCGGCGGCGACGCTGGTCACCAACATTCACCTGCCAAACTTTGCCAAAGGCGGCATCTATCAGGGCGCGGGAAAAACAGTCTGCGTACCTGGACTTAATTGCTATTCGTGCCCCGCGGCATCGGGTGCGTGCCCCATCGGGTCGTTCCAGTCGGTGGTAGGTTCATCCAAGTTCAACTTTTCTTACTATGTTACCGGTACGCTCATTTTGCTCGGCGTGCTGCTGGGACGCTTTGTATGCGGCTTTCTGTGCCCGTTTGGCTGGCTGCAGGAGCTGCTTCATAAGATTCCCGGCAAAAAGTTCTCCACGAAAAAGCTCAAGCCGCTCACGTACATCAAGTACGTCGTGCTGCTGTTTGCCGTGGTGCTGCTGCCCGTCTTGGTGGTTAACGACGTGGGCATGGGCGACCCGTTCTTTTGTAAGTACATCTGTCCGCAGGGCGTGCTCGAGGGTGCCATTCCGCTGGCCATTGCCAATGCCGGCATTCGATCTGCGTTGGGACATCTCTTTACTTGGAAACTTGCAGTTCTCATTGCCGTGGTAGTGCTGAGCGTTTTGTTCTACCGCCCCTTCTGCAAATGGATTTGTCCACTCGGCGCATTCTATGCGCTCATGAATAGGGTGTCCCTACTGGGGATTCGGGTTGACGCATGCAAATGTGTCTCGTGCGGCAAGTGCTCAAAGGTTTGTCAGATGGACGTTGATGTGGTCCGCGCGCCCAATCATGCCGAATGTATCCGGTGCGGAAAGTGCATCGGGGCCTGCCCTGTCGATGCCATCAGCTATCGCTATGGCCTGGATGTGTCGGCGGAAAAGCTTCCCTTGACCGCCGATAAAAAGTAAACAAGCTTCGACAAAACGGAGGAATGACTATGAAGCTTTCTAAGATTGCGGCCCTGTTTATGGTGCCGGTATTGGCCTTGTGCCTTGTGGCATGTTCGGCGCCCGGTGGCAATGCGAGCGAATCTGCGAGCTCCGATCCTAAGATCGCAGAACTCACTGCGCAGAAGCCGGCCAATGCCGACGAGGCCGCCGAGCTGTATGCGAAGCTCATGCAGAAGGAGAACGAGATCTTTTCGAGTGATAACGCGCTGTGGGAAAAGGTATTCAATGCGGCAAATAAAGACTCGGCAATGATTGAGGACGGCAGCAATTACGGCGATTTTCTGCTCAAGACCATCGACGGCGCCAAGGATGAGTTCACGGCGGATGAGCTTAAGACACTCAAGGCCGGTGCACAGCAGATCAAGGAGATCGAGGACAAGCTCGAGAGCCTGGAGAAGGAGTTCCCCGGCTGTGGAAGCACGCCGAGTGCAGGCGAGAGCGTCGACGCTTCGACCGCTGGCATGACGGCTGGTGCCAATGCTTCGAGCGAGGCGACGAAGTTCCCCAGCTTTACGGGCAAGGACCTGGACGGCAACGACGTGAGCAGCGACGAGCTGTTCTCTAAGAACAAGGTTACCGTCATGAACTTCTGGTTCACCACTTGCAAGCCGTGCGTGGGTGAGTTGGGCGATCTTGAGAAACTGAATCAGGAGCTTGCCGAGAAGGGCGGCCAGGTCGTGGGCGTCAATTCCTTTACGCTCGATGGCAACAAGGGCGAGATTGCAGATGCCAAGGACGTGCTGAGCAAGAAGGGCGTGACATATAAGAACATCTGGTTCAAGTCGGATAGCGAGGCCGGTAAGTTTACGTCAAATTTGTTCTCGTTCCCGACAACGTATGTCATCGATCAGAATGGCAACATCGTAGGGGATCCAATCGTGGGAGCCATCAGCTCCGCCGAGCAGCGCGCAGCACTCGACAAGCTTATCGACCAGGCGATTGCGAATAGCGAGCAGTAGAAAACGCGTAAAGCATAGCGAGGATCGTGGGCCGCTGTGCGAAGTAGTCCGCTACCTTTCAAGATAAGCTCCACCATATAGAGGTCCCGCTCGGGACCTCTTCTTTTGGGCGCCGTCCCGTTCGTTTTTTGGCGTGGTTCACTACATTCCTCACTGGCGCCGGCAAAAAATGGGGATAGAGTAGGACAAACGCGTCGAATACGAACGGCGGGGGAGAGCGGGCAAGTGCGCCCGCGTGGGAGAGGTTGCCGTCCATGCTGGAGCTCAAAGGTATTTGCAAAAGGTACGTCACGCAGTCGTTTACGCAGGTGGCGCTCGACAGCGTGAGCCTGGCTTTTCGCGATAACGAGTTCGTGGCCATTCTGGGACCTTCGGGGTCGGGTAAAACTACGATGCTCAACGTTATCGGCGGACTGGATCACTTTGATTCTGGTGACTTGCTGATCGACGGCATCTCGACCAAGGACTTTCGCGATCGCGATTGGGATGCCTATCGCAACAACCGCATCGGCTTTGTTTTCCAGAGCTATAACCTCATTCCGCATCAGACCATTTTGGAAAACGTGGAGCTGGCGCTTACGCTCACGGGCGTGGGGCATGCCGAGCGCCGCCAGCGTGCGCGCGAGGCGTTGGAGAAAGTCGGCCTGGGCGAGCACATGAACAAGCGCCCGAGCCAGCTATCGGGCGGACAGATGCAGCGCGTGGCCATCGCCCGTGCCCTGATCAACGATCCCGAGATTGTGCTGGCCGACGAGCCGACCGGCGCCTTGGATTCCACAACGTCCGTGCAGGTCATGGACTTGCTCAAGGATGTGGCGCGCGACCGCCTGGTTATTATGGTCACGCACAATCCCGAGCTGGCGTATCAATACGCCACGCGTATCGTCAACCTGGCAGACGGCAAGATCACCGACGATTCCGACCCCTTCGATGTTGCCAAGGCCGCGCGTCGCGAGGCAAAGCCTACGCGCAAAACCTCGATGAGCTTTGTGACGGCGCTGGGGCTTTCTGCCCGAAACCTCATGACCAAGAAGGGCCGCACGGCCATGACTGCCTTTGCGGGCTCGATTGGCATTATCGGTATCGCGGCGATTCTGGCGCTGTCCAACGGCGTAAACGGCTACATCAAAAAGGTCGAGGAGGATACGCTTTCGAGTTACCCACTCACCATTTCCAAGCAGGATTACGACTTGTCGTCCATGATGGGCGGGCAGGGAACTGCGGATGATGGCTCGCCTGAAAACGTGGATTCGTCCGTCGACAGTGCCGGCGGCAAGGCTAAGGGAACCGATAAAATTCCCGTGGTTACGGCCGTAAAGGATATGTTTGCGAGCGTTAAGTCCAACGACATGACGAGCTTTAAGGCATGGCTCGATGCCGGTGGCGACGGCATCGACAAAGAGGTCAACGCCATTCAGTACGGCTACGGTGTATCGCCGGTTGTCTATCGTGCGGGTAAGGGCGACGAGAAGCCTGTCCGGTTGGTGCCCAACGCCATGACCGAGGCCATGAGCGGAGGCGCGAGCTCGGCGGCAACGGTGAGCATGGAATCCATGGGAACCTCGGTCTTTAACGAGATGATCGACGACCAGAGCCTGCTCGACAGTCAGTACGATGTCGTCGCCGGTCATTGGCCCACGTCCGCCAACGAAGCCGTAATGGTGCTCTCGAGTCGTGGCACGGTGGGCGACTACACGCTCTACAGCATCGGCGCGCTGGATATCAATGAGCTCAACGATCTGGTAAACAGCGCTATGACGGCTGACGGTGGGGTCGAAACGCCCGAGACCGGCACCGAATTTACCTACGACGATGCGCTGTCCACGACGTTTAAGGTGCTGTCGCCGGCCGATGCCTATCGCAAAAACGAAGAGACCGGCATGTGGACTGACATGTCTGACGATGCCGACTTTATGACGGCCAAGGTTGCCGACGGTATCGACGTGCACATTGTGGGTGTGGTGCGACCTAACGAGACCGCCAACGCGAGCGCGTTGTCTCCGGGTATTGCCTATACGCATGCACTGACTCGCCAGCTTATGGAGCGCGCCGCAAATTCCCAGATTGTGCAGGAGCAACTCGCCCACCCCGAGACGGATGTCTTTACGGGCAAGTCTTTCGATGAGCTGCAAGGCGAGGCCAAACAAGGCGTGGACCTGGGCAGCATGTTCAGTGTGGACGAGGCGGCGCTCAAGAGCGCGTTCTCGTTCGATACGTCTGCGCTTTCGGGCGCTGCCGGCGGTATGGACCTTTCTGGCATCGACTTGTCCGGGCTGGACATTGACCTTTCGGGCGTTGGGAAGGACATCGACTTCAGCGACATCATGGCCAAAGCGCCAGCCCCAGATTTCTCGGGTATCTTTGACGGTCTGGAACTCACGCCCGAGCAAATGCAGCAGGTGGGAACGCTTGCCAACCAGCTGTTTGAGGGCTTTTTGCAGTCTGATCAGTTTAAGACGCTGTCGCCCGAAGATTTTAAGGACGCGTCAAAGCTCGCCGCCGCATTCTCGACGTATCTTGAGAATGATGACGCAGCCCAGCAATGCCTGGCTCAGCTGAAGGCCCTCGGCGGCGATGTCCTGGCCGAGCGCCTGCAGCAGGCGATGACCGACTATGTGCAAAAGCAGCTGGCTCCGTATCTGCAACAGGCAATGGACCAGGTGACCAAGACAATCAGCGACCAGATTGCGACGACGGTATCGTCCCAGCTCAAGGCGGGCGCGGCAGGACTCATGGACCAGATGGCGACGCAGATGTCTTCGAGTTTTGCCAACCTAGCGAGCGCTATGCGTGTGGATGCGAGCGCCTTTGCCAATGCCATTCACTTCAACATGGACGCCGAGGATCTGAGTTCGCTCATGATGAGCTATGCTAAGGCTTCGAAGCTTACCTATGACAACAACCTGACCACACTGGGCTATGCGGATGAGGCGGACCCCATCTCGGTTAAGATTTTCCCGCGTGACTTTGAGGCCAAGGAGCGCGTACTCGACCATATCGATGCGTACAACAAACAGGTCAAAGCCGCCGGCCACGACGAGCAGGCAATCTCGTACACCGACTACATGGGCATCATCATGGGCTCGGTGACCGATATCGTGAACACCATCAGCTTGGTGCTCATCGCGTTCGTGAGCATCAGCCTGGTCGTGAGCTCCATCATGATCGGCATCATCACCTACATCAGCGTACTGGAGCGCAAGAAGGAGATCGGCATCCTGCGCGCAATCGGTGCGTCGAAGCGCAACGTGGCAAACGTGTTCAACGCCGAGACCTTTATCGAGGGCCTCATCGCCGGCGTCTTTGCCATTGTCGTTGTGGTGCTCGTGAGTTTCCCGGTCAATGCTTGGGCGCTTGCGGCCAAACAGGTCCCCAACCTGATGAGCCTGCCCGTGCAGGATGCGCTGGTGCTCATTGCGATTTCTGTGTTGCTGACGGTCGTTGCCGGCCTGCTGCCCGCCCGCAGCGCGTCCAGGAAGGATCCCGTGGAGGCCCTGCGCTCCGAATAATGTGGCAAAGGGACAGTCCCCTTGCCACATTGGGGAAGGGACGGCCCCTCTCCTGCGCCTAGCTCGTTTTGCCCATCAATGTGATACGGATGCTTGGATGGGTGTACTCGTCAAACTCGTCCTCGGGATCCGTGTCAAACGAGCAATACGCTCTGATGGGGTCGTCGCTCGTCCTGATGGAGATTCTCTCGTAGAGCGAACCGTTCAAAAAAGCCTGCCTAAACTCTTCGGGGAGCTTTTGCGGTGCTAGGAGCTCGGGACTCACGGTCTTGACGTCTGTGGTTTGGACGACAGAGGAAAGCTCGTCAAAGTCGAGCTCGATGCGGGTGAGGTTGTCCTCAAGGCTCGCATCGGGGTCGATTTCTGCTATGTAACTCACTTCCTTGAGCGTTCCCTTGTTGTCGAAATCCAGGTACGTATAGGTCTTCTGGGTATCGGAGTCGCTGTCGTGCAAGTAGCCGCGGACGTGATAGCCGTAATCTTGATATCGCTCGTAAGGGTCATCGGCAGACACGTACTCGCATGCGGGCTCTAACGTCTTGCGGGCGATGGCGATCTGCTCGGCCGCGGCCGCGGCGTTCTCCTGCATCTCGGTGTTTCCCTGCGCCAGCTGCGGGATATAGGCACCGCATACGATTGCGAGGGGCAGCGCCACAAGCGCGATGATCCACTTTTTTGCACGGGGGATAGGCAAGCCACAGGCCTCCGCCATGGCCTTTGCGTTGGCGAAGCTCTCGGTAAGCACGTCTGCCGCGGTGGCAACGGCGCCTACGGCAGCGGCGACTTCTGCCGCACCGCCTAGATTGCGTGCGGTCTCGTTGTCGCTGTTCTTGAGTAAGCGTGCGGCGGCCTGCGTACCGACAACGCCTGCGATTTGTGCCGAGCGGTCTTTCTCGGTCTGTTCGACGACGAGTCGGCGCTGCATTTCCTTCCATTGCTTGCCGCGCATACCAAAGCGTGGCGCGAGCGTACAGTAGCAGAATATGACGAGCTCGATGGCGGTGAGCACCAGAGCGGTCATCATACCCGTCTCTTGGAAGCCTTCGTGATGAAAGACGATGTCGTCAATCATTTCGAAGGGAATGATCAAAAATGGCAGCACGAATGCCATGGCAAGCGCCGCACCGGCAATCTTGGGGTAGATGCAGTATCGCTGGATGCGCTTGCGTTCCTGTTCGGAAAGTGTAGCCATAGCCGGTCCTTGGTGTCGTGGCGGTCGTTGCGGCGCGCGGCATATGTGACTCAGTATAGAGAATCCCGCCATCGATGAGTGCTCGATCATGCGGCAAAAGTGCTACGGCGGCTCGCTTGCCGCATTGGGACCCTTGCGAAATCGATGTCTAATACTTTCCCGAGAAGTGAACGAGTGGAAACGGGCCCCCGAAGCATCGGCACTTTTGGCGTGCAATTTCCTGCGGTTTTGTCAGTCGAATCCTGCGGTTTTGACGTCTAAAAATGTCAATGCTCCGGGGGTCCAGATACAGCCGTTCACTTCTCGGGAAAGTATTAGACCTCGAGATATAGAGGGCGTTAGACTGTCCCTTTGTCACGCGTAAAAGCAAGGAAGTCGCAAGGTCTGGGGCGGGGATGCTGGTATACGCCTCGGATACAATCGAAGCCATGCTAGAAAGAGGCTTCGATGATTAAAAAATCGTTCTTTAATCCGTTTTCGTCGCTGCTGCTTGCACTTGCTGGCTTGGCCTTTTTGGTCGACGTTGTACCGCAGGCGCAAGGTCAGACAGGCGCGTTTGCACCTGCCGTGCTGTTTTTGATGTGGCTGGTCGGCGGCCTGGTGCGCCTGTTCTACGAAAACGAAGCCAAGCGCAGCTTCGACCGGCACATGTTTAAGGCGAACCATGCGGCCGTTTGGAAACGTGTCGACGCTTGCTGGATCCAAGTCGATGCCGACCAGCTTGTGCCCGGCGATGTGATTCGCCTGTATGCCGGCATGCTCTGCCCGGTCGATGCGGTCCTCGCCAAGGGCGACCACATCCTTGTCTCCGAATCGTCGCTTACGGGCGAGAACGGTCAGACCGTCAAGCGAGAAGGGGAGGCCGTCCGTGCTGGAACGACCATCGTTGACGGAAAGGCCTCGGCAACCGTTCTCACTCGCGTTGCCGAGGAGCCGCCCACATCGCCGCGGCGCGCTCGGCTAGGCACGCAGTTTGGCGCTGGTGCCAGGAGCATCTGTGCCGCTCTGGTAAGGTGCATGCTCATCGTGCTGCCGTTTGTCATTATGATTCGAGGTTTTGTGCTGGGCGACTGGGCGCAGGCCCTGCTGTTTGCCCTGGGTACGGCCGTTGGCCTGGTCCCCGAGATGCTGCCAGTCGTCACGAGCGTGTGCCTTTCGGGCAGCGCGCACCGCCTTAAGAACAAACAGGTCATTGTTAAAAACGTTGACGCCATGGAATCACTGGGCTCCATGGACGTGGTGTGCGTGGACAAGACGGGCACGCTCACCGATGACGCCGCAGTGCTCGAGTACTATACCGATATCCTGGGCAACGAAAGCGAGCAAACGCTCAGCCTGGCGTATTTGGAGAGTACGAGCCAGGGGGCTGCCGCCAACCAGCTCAACCGGGCCATTGTCGACGCGTGCGCTGCGCCCGAGTTGCGTCTTGCCGCCAAAGACCTCGCAGGCGCATTTACCCTGCACGCATCTGATCCTTTCGACCACGTCACCAAGGCTTCGGGCGTTAAGCTCGATGCCACGCCTGGGGCGCATGGCTGCCTGGGGCTGCAGGCTCGCCCTGGCAATCACCTAACCATCGTAAAGGGCGAGGTCGAAAGCGTGTGCGCTCGTTGTGCCTGGGCCAGCTTTAAAGGCGAACTCGTCCCCATGGACGCCGCGGGCCGCCAGAGCGCCTATGAGGTTGCCGAGGACATGCGTGCCGACGGCATCAAGGTCCTTGCCGTTGCCTACAGCACAGCGTCTTCGGACTGGGGCGACCTGGTGCTCTGCGGTTTTTTGGGCTTTTTCGATCGGCCCAAGGCAAGCGCTCGCGCCGCCGTGCGCGCGCTATCTGACCTTTCCGTTGAGGTGCGCGTGCTTACCGGTGACTCGGCTTCGGTTGCCCGGTCAACCTGTTCGCGCCTGGGCATTCCTGCCGATAGCGTTATCACCGGCAGCATGCTCGATGCCATGGAGGAGTCCGAGGCGCTTGTTCGCGTGGGGCGTACTCGTGTGTTTGCCGAGCTCACGCCCGCGCAAAAGGCTCATATTGTCAGTCTCATTCGACTCTCTGGCCATACGGTCGGCTATATCGGCGACGGCGTGAACGACGTGCCGGCGCTTACGTCGGCAGACGTCGGCATCGTGGTGGATTCTGCAGCCGCCGAGTCCAAGAAGGTTGCCGACCTCGTACTGCTCGAGCGTGACCTGGGCGTGGTCGCCGAGGGCGTACGCGAGGGCAGGGCCTCGTTCGCCAACGCCTCCAAGTACATTCGCATCGCGTCGAGTTCCAACTTTGGCAATATCTGCTCGGTTGCCGCCTCGAGTATCTTCCTGCCGTTTTTGCCGGCGACCGCTACTCAACTGCTTCTGCTCAACCTGCTTTACGACGCGACCTGCCTGGCTCTGTCGTGGGATAACGTCGACGGGGAGGAGATCGCTCGTCCCAAGGCATGGTCGGGCAAGGGCCTCGGCAGCTTTATGCTCCATTTTGGCTTCGCGAGTTCGGCGTTTGACATCATCACGTTTGCCATCTTGCTCCTGGGCGTTTGCCCTGCGGTGTGCGGTGGGTCCTTTGCCACGTTGGGCGCTGCGGGCCAAGCGGCCTTTATCGCGACCTTCCAGACCGGATGGTTGCTGGAGTGCGCTTGGACCGAATCGCTCGTGCTCCTCGTCTTGCGAGCGCGCAATGTTCGCCACGGGGACCGGCCGTGTCGTCCGCTCGTGATAATGGTCGCCACCATGCTTATCGCCTCGGCCCTTCTCGCGCTGAGTCCTGCCGCGCAACTGCTCGGCCTTGCCACGCTGCCCATGTGGTATCTGGGAATCGTTGCACTGCTGAGCGTGTTGTATCTTGTTGTTGTTTCGACGATCAAGCGGGTTTACCTGTCCCGCTCGAGCAGTCTGTTCTAGGGCGGTTCTATGCGTACCAACAGAACCAACATAGCGATTACACCCGCCGAGGCAGCCGAGCTCAGCAGCGCGCTGTTCTCGTCCGGTAGCGCTGCCGCCCTCGAACTTGCACCCGTGTTTGCCGATATCGCATCGGGCAGGCTGACCGCCATAGAACTGGCAGTTGCCGGCTCGCAGACAAGTGCTGCTGCGGAGCCCATCGTTATCGACGGTCTTGCCATCGATCTGGCTTCGCGCACCGTTAAAGTGTCGGGCGCGCCTGTTTCGCTCACGCCCAAAGAATTCGATATCCTGGCCTTTTTGGCGAGCAACCGGGGCACAGTCTTTAGCAAAGAGGAAATCTATCGCGCGGTATGGCAAGACGAGTATCTGCTCGATGACAGTAACATCATGGCCTTTGTCCGCAAGATCCGAAAGAAGATTGAACCCGAGCCCGACAATCCCCGTTACCTGCTGACTGTTTGGGGTGTGGGCTATAAAATGGCCGAGTAACGCGTTGAATCGTTCGCTTCTATCGACCCCAAAAGTCACTCTGACAATCCTTGCTAAATCGCAAGAAAGCCGCAAGAAACCAGCCATGTGCCCGGTCTTGCGGCTTTTCTATTCTAAAGACAGTCGCAGACGCGAAGGGAAGGTGAGGACCGTGGGCGGCAGTGACAGTACCAGCAAGGCAGGGCGATGTCTGTCGGCGCGGGTCCACCTTAATGGCGGGCGTCGCGGCTAGACGGCTCTGCATCCGATCGATAGAACGGAGCAAGGCAATTGAAGAAGCTGAATATGCGCCATACGCCATCTACAGTCCAGGCGCAAAACGAACTGATCAGGCATCGTGCAGAGGGCCGCATCCAGCATGCGGCAACTATCCCGCTGATGGACGCCATGTCCTGGGTGGGCTCGAACCTGGGTGGTCTAACCCGTGATGAGGTCGCGCGCAGCGAGGCCGATAACGGACGCAACGTGGTCACGCGCGGCAAGAAAAAGTCGCTTGCCCGCAAGCTTGCGGATGCATTCGTCAATCCCTTTACGGCAATTCTGTTCTTCTTGGCCATTATTTCGGCAACGACGGACATGGTGTTTCCGGCGTTGTCGATGATGGGCAGCACGCCGGAGGACTTTGACTCGCTGACGGTGATTATCATCACCACAATGGTGGTTCTTTCGGGCACGCTGCGCTATATCCAGGAAGCGCGCAGCGGCAATGCGGCCGAAAAGCTGCTCGACATGATCACGACCAGCGTGACGGTCACCCGCAAGGATGCCCCCAGGACCGAGATTCCCATCGACGACGTGGTGGTCGGCGACATTGTGCATCTGTCCGCCGGCGACATGATTCCCGCCGACGTGAGGATTATCGAGGCCAAGGACCTCTTTGTGAGTCAAGCCAGCCTGACGGGCGAGAGCGAGCCGGTCGAGAAGGTTCCCGCAACCTGCACCGAGTCCGACTCGGCCACGTCGTTCGAGAACATCGCCCTCATGGGCAGCAGTGTGATCTCGGGCAGCGCGACGGCGCTCGTCTTTAGTGTGGGCGAGCAGACCCTGTTTGGTTCCATGGCGTCGAGCCTGTCCGACGACGCTGTGGAGACGAGCTTTTCCAAAGGCGTCAACAGCGTCTCGTGGGTGCTCATCCGCTTTATGATGGTGATGGTTCCGTTTGTCTTTTTGATCAACGGTGTCACGAAGGGCAATTGGCTCGATGCCGGCCTGTTCGCCATCAGCATTGCCGTGGGTCTGACGCCCGAGATGCTGCCCATGATCGTTACCACGTGCCTTGCCAAGGGCGCGGTTGCCATGAGTAAAAAGCAGACGATCGTTAAGAACCTCAACTCGATTCAAAACTTTGGCGCGATGGACGTGCTGTGCACGGACAAGACCGGCACGCTTACGCAGGACCAGGTGGTGCTGGAGTATCACTGGAATATCGACGGCCAGGAGGATTCGCGCGTTTTGCGCCACGCCTACCTCAACAGCTATTTCCAGACGGGCTATAAGAATCTGATGGATCTGGCGATCATCAAGTGCACGGAGGAAGAGGAGCAAAACGACCCGAGTCTCACCGATCTTTCGGAGGCATACGTGAAGGTCGATGAGGTGCCGTTCGACTTTACGCGCCGTCGCCTCACCACGGTGGTGCGCGATCGCAGCGGCAAGACCCAGATGGTTACCAAGGGCGCGGTCGAGGAGATGCTGTCGGTGTGCTCACATGCCGAGATCGACGGCGGCGTTCACGTGCTGGACGACGAGGTGCGCGAGCGCATTCTGGCAACAGTTGCCGACCTTAATGACGACGGTTTCCGTGTGCTGGCGATTGCTCAAAAGTCCAACCCGTCACCCGCCGGTGCCTTTAGCGCCGAGGACGAGCGCGACATGGTCCTAATCGGCTACCTGGCCTTTTTGGATCCGCCTAAAGAGTCCACGGCCGATGCGATTGAGGCGCTGCGCAATCATGGCGTTGCCACCAAGATCCTGACTGGCGACAACGAGAAGGTCACGCGCACCATCTGCAAGCAGGTGGGGCTACAGGTCAACAACATGTTGCTCGGCGGCAACATCGCTGACATGGATGACGCCGAGCTCGCTCGCCGGGCCGAGGACGTGCAGGTCTTCGCCAAGCTCACGCCCGACCAAAAGGCGCGTGTCGTTTCCGTCCTGCGTACGAACGGGCATGTGGTGGGCTACATGGGCGACGGTATCAACGATGCCTCTGCCATGAAGTCGTCCGACATCGGCATCTCGGTCGACACGGCCGTCGACGTTGCCAAGGAGTCCGCCGACATCATCTTGCTCGAGAAGGACCTGATGGTGCTCGAGGAGGGCATCATCGAGGGGCGTAAGACCTACGCCAACATGATCAAGTACATCAAGATGACCGCGAGCTCCAACTTTGGCAACATGTTTAGCGTGCTTGCCGCGTCTGCCCTGCTGCCGTTTTTGCCCATGATGAGCATCCAACTGATCTTGCTCAACCTGATTTATGACTGCAGTTGCCTGGCGATTCCCTGGGACAACGTGGACGAGGAGTTCCTGCGCGTGCCGCGTACCTGGGATGCGTCGAGTGTCGGCAGGTTCATGATCTGGATTGGGCCCACCAGCTCCATCTTCGACTTTATGACCTATATCTTTATGTACTTTGTCTTCTGCCCGTTGTTTGTGAGCCACGGCGTGCTGTTCAACGAGCTGGCGAGCGTCTACTCGGGTGCCACACTGGAGCAGATGCAGCTGGCCTACATCGCGCTGTTCCAGGCTGGTTGGTTCGTCGAATCCATGTGGAGCCAGACCTTGGTTATCCATATGATTCGCACGCCCAAGTTTCCGTTTATCCAGAGCCGTGCCTCGGCTCCGGTGATGCTGCTCACGATGACCGGCATTGCACTGCTCACGCTGATCCCGTTTAGCCCGCTTGGCCCCACGCTGGGCCTGGGAGCGCTGCCCGTCGAGTACTTCTTGTTCCTGATTCCGTGCATCTTGATGTACATGGCGCTGGCGACGAGCCTTAAGAAGGCCTATGTCAAGCGTTACGGCGAGCTGCTGTAGCTGATTTCGATGTAGAGAGGAGCGTTTACATGAACTGGGCTCTGATTTGGATTGATTTGTTTGGGACTACGGAGTGGCTTGGGCTCAACATGGGCTTTTGGGTGGCCAATGGCGTTGTCCTGGTGATTGTCATCATTATGAATGTCGTCTTTTGGAGCATGAAACCGCTGCCCAAGGACGAATAGCATGCATGGGATTGCCTGCGCCGCTGTGCCAAAATAAACACTCGAATGATGCACAAATGTGAAAAAGGGACAGCCCCTTTGTCACATTGATTTGAAAGTTGATGTTGATGATTCTATCGCTGGCCCCCATGGAGGGGATTACCGGGCATGTGTTCCGCCGCGTGCATGCGGAGTGCTTCGGCGCGCTCGATTGTTGTTACACGCCGTTTTTGCCGCCGCCGCGGGTGGGCAATCGCTTTGGCGGCAAGGCGTTTAAGGAGGTCGATCCTGCCAACAACCAGGGGCTTAACGTGGTGCCCCAGCTCATGTCCAAGAACGCGGATGAGTTTGTGTGGGCGGCGCAGGTGCTTGCCGATATGGGCTACCACGAGGTCAACCTCAACTTGGGATGTCCCTCGGGTACGGTTGTCGCCAAAGGTAAGGGTTCGGGCTTTCTGCGTAACCTGGATGAGCTCGAGGTGTTCTTGAGCGACGCGTGCGAGCGCTCGCCACTGCCGGTGTCGGTCAAGACCAGGCTGGGGCTTGAGAGCGATGACGAGTACGAGCGCGTGCTCGACCTGTATTGCCGCATGCCGCTTGCCGAGCTGATCGTGCATCCGCGCGTGCAAAAGGATCGCTATACGGGCTCGCCGCGCAAAGAGTATTATGGCGAGACGCTGGAGCGGGCGTCGTTCCCGGTAGCCTATAACGGCGACATTTTTGACCTTGAGGACATGGATGCGCTGGTTGCTGCCTATCCCGACACGCGCCATGTAATGCTGGGTCGCGGTCTGCTTGCAAACCCTGCGCTGGCACGCATGGTAAACGGCGGCCCTGCCGCCACCGTCGCCGAGCTGCAGCGTTTCCATGACACGCTGTTCGCTGCCTATGCGGACGAGATTGGCGGCAATGCGGTCTTTCGCATGAAGGAATGGTGGTTCTACGCCAAGTGCGCTTTCGCCGATCCAGCCACCGTCCACAAGCTCGTTCGCAAAACCAAGAAGGTCGACGAATACCGCGCCGCCGTCGACCGCGTCTTCCGCGAACAACCCCTCGCGCCCGTTGCCCGCTTCCACGGCTAGTTGGTCGCTGGGGACGTTCTTAAACGACTAAAAAGCTGTACACCAGCATCCAAAGATGTCGAAAAATGTCGACTTTGGATGCTGGTGTACATGTTTGGGGCGAGTTGGCCGCAATGGACGTGCTAGAGCAGGTTCCCCTTCGCCCACGCGATGATGTCGCTCGACTCGTAAAGCGGCTTGCCGTCGATGAACAGGCAGGGAACTTGGCGCTTTCCGCCGACGGCGATGAGTGTCTGTTCGGCTTCGGCATCGGTCGAGATATTGCGCTCGGGAATGGTCACGCCGTTATCGGCAAGGAATCGCTTGACTTTTATGCAATACGGGCAGCCGGTCATAACGTACAGCGTGAGCTCATGATTAGTAGCCATGGGTCTCCAATCGGTTGAGGTTTCGATTGAAATACCCAAAGCCGCCGCGGTCTATGCGCGAGCCAGCGACGACTCGATTGCCTGAACCAGAAACGTCGTGGCTCCGGTGCCGCAGGGCTTGTCGTAGTAGTCAACAAAGCGCTGGTCGGCAAGATAGCCGTGGGCGAGGCCCAGGTACGCCTCGTCTTGGGGCTCGCATCCCCAGTTGAGAGCAATCCATCGACGGTGCATTGTAACCAGTTTTTGGGCTTCGTTGCTCTCTGGGTCGCCAATGCCCATGGCAATCGAGAGCTGGCCCAAAATGGCGCGTTCAAGTTCCTTCATGTCGTTCCATGTCTGAGGATCCATATCCAGTAACGTTTCGTTTGCTGCATCGATAGCCTCATTGCCATAGCGCGCCCGCGCCTCGGCACCGTAGCGCTCCTCGTTTTCCTGCACGGAGCGCCAGCGCTCCAGTTGCGGCAGCACGGCGCCCATGAGCGAGACGGCTTCGTCGAGCGACATGCCGGTGTTTTGCGCCAGCCGCGGGGCACAATCCTCAATCATCGCCTCCATGGTGGTGTCGTAGGTGTACTTGCCGTGGTCGTAGCACCACTTGCAGTAATGGTCGGTCGCGGCGCCCGTGGCGTCGGTGCCGCAGTCGTCGGGCGTGAGTATCATGCCGCAGCTCTGGCAATAATGCTCGGGCATTTCGAGCAGGTGGGGCAGCGGCTCTCCGGTTACGGCGGCAATGAGCTTCATCATGTCGATACCCGGGGTGACTTCGCCGCGCTCCCAACGGCTGACGGCTTGGCGTGTGACGAAGAGCTTGGCGGCGAGCTGCTCCTGGGTAAGGTGATGGGCGCGACGGATGGCAATGAGCTTTTCTGCAAAGGCCATAGCGGCTCCTTTCTGCTGGTTGGTGGCTTAAGCATACGCGGCGGCTGGCTCCCCTCCAAGCAACCGTTGGTTGCACGACGGGGGCCGCGACAAAGAATTGCGCGCAACGCCCCACGCCTCCATGCCGTACAATGACCGGCATGGAACCTATTGCACACATACATACCGACCTGCCGCAGAAGTTCGGCATTCCGCGCAACAGCTTTTTGGCACCTGATCTGCAGGGATGCATCGTTTTTGAGCCGGAATTTGCCTCCAATGCAGCGGTTGAGGGTCTGGACTCCTTCTCTCACCTATGGCTGCTGTGGCGTTTTGAAAACGGAACGCCCGGCGGCACGGCTAAGGACATAGCTGCCGATGCCAAGTCGCAGGACAGGTCCGGAACCAACGCAAAATGGTCGAAAACCGTGCGTCCGCCGCGTCTGGGCGGAGCCGAGCGCGTGGGTGTCTTTGCCACGCGCAGTCCGTTTCGCCCTAATCCCATCGGGCTTACCTGCGTCAAGCTCGATCGCGTTGAGCTCACCGGCAACGGCCCCATCATCCATGTGCTGGGGGCCGACCTGCGCGACGGCACGCCCATCTACGACATTAAGCCCTACATTCCGTTTGCGGACTGCCACCCGGATGCAACGGGCGGCTGGATTGAGGACGCCCCGTGGCAAGAGCTCGACGTCGAGTTCTCGCAAACACTACAAGACAAAATCCCAAGCGCAAAGCTCCCCGGTCTGGTCGAGGTTCTTCGCCAAGATCCGCGCCGCGCGGGCAGCAAGCACGAGCCAAACCGCGTCTATCATCTGGCCTACGCCGGGCTCGACATATCGTTTACGGTCGACGAAACCCAGCTAACCGTAGTCGCCGTCAACGACGCGCAAGACTAACCAGCCATTCGTCCGCACCCGTCAAATTAAGCGCCAAACTCCGCGCCAAAACCGCCCACGCTGGTGGACAATAACGCCTACCAAAACAATCACTTTGCACGGGAGCTCAGCATGAAATACGACTTTAGCTCGCTTATCGACCGCCACGGCATGGACTCCATCGCCGTTGACTCTTGGGGTGAGATCCCCGGTATGGCTCCGAACGCACCCGACGAGGGCTTCGACCGCATTCCCATGTGGGTGGCCGACATGAATTTTGCCACGGTGCCCACGGTCCAGGAGCACATCATTCAGCGTGCCCAGCACCCCATGTTTGGCTATTTCAATCCGCGCCCCGAGTACTTCGACCGCATCATCGAATGGCAGAGCCGCCGTAATGGCGTCGAGGGCCTGGCACCTGAGCATATCGGCTACGAAAACGGCGTGCTGGGCGGGGTCGTGTCGACGTTGCGCGCGTATGTCCAGCCGGGCGATGCAGTGCTGGTCCATAGCCCCACCTACATTGGTTTTACCAAGTCTATCGAAGCCGCGGGTTATCGTATTGTCCACAGCCCGCTTAAACTTGACGACCAGGGCGTGTGGCGCATGGACTTTGAGGACATGGAGCGCAAATTCGCCCAAAACCACATCCATGCCGCGGTGTTCTGCTCGCCGCACAATCCCTGCGGCCGCGTATGGGAGCGCGACGAGATCGAGCGCGCCATGGACATTTATCGCCAGCACGATTGCGTGGTGATCTCGGACGAGATTTGGTCCGATATCATCCTGCCGGGACACAAGCATATTCCGACGCAGTCGGTAAGCGAGGACGCCCGCATGCGCACGGTTGCCCTCTATGCGCCGAGCAAGACGTTTAACCTGGCGGGCCTTGTCGGCAGCTACCACATTGTCTACAACGAGACGCTGCGTGACCGCATCTGCGCCGTGTCCAACAAGACCCACTACAACGAGATGAATGTCCTCTCCATGCATGCGCTTATCGGTGCCTACCAGCCGCAGGGCTACGAGTGGGTGGACGAGCTCAACCAGGTGCTTGCCGGCAATATCGAGTACTTCTGCGATTACGTGGACGGGCATTTTGAGGGCGTGTCCTATTCGCGTCCGCAGGGCACGTACATGGTGTTTCTGGACTGCACCGAGTGGTGTCGCGAACATGGCCGCGATATTCAGTGGCTGCTCGACGAGGGGGCGCGCGTGGGCGTGGGGTATCAGGACGGCCGTCCGTTCCACGGGCCCTGCCACATTCGCGTGAATCTGGCGCTGCCGCTTTCGCGCGTAAGGGAGGCGTGCGACCGCCTGGACCGCTACGTTTTTAATGCACGGTAAGCGTGCGCTGCATGCGGGGTCTTCTGCCAAGTCGGCTGGAAGGCCCCACACGGTAAAGCATCTGTAACAATTGGGTGCTCGTGTGGTTTTGTTTGCTATTATCTTTAACCATTTCAGTCTGTAAACAGGATCGTATGGAGCTCGATGAAAAGATCCCGTCGCTCGGTTGCCATTTCGTTATTTGTTGCGCTTGCAGTGGCGAGCGCTTTTGTCGTAGCGATAGCTGGCTGCTCCGGGTCGAATGACGAGGCATCGACGTCTGCATCAAAAGGCCTGGAGGCCTCGCAGGTCCAGGACGACAATCTTAAGACGCTCAACGTCGGAAGCGACCTCTATCCACCGTTTGTGTATACCGACGAGTACGGCGATATCGTTGGCCTGGATGTCGAGATATTGACCGAGGCTTTGGCCCGCATTGGTTACAAGCCAAAATACCAGCTGATCGACTGGGAAAAGAAGAAGGAGCTGCTGGCGAGCGGCGAACTCGATTGCGTCATGGGCAGCTTTAGTATGACGGGTCGCGAAAACGAATATCGTTGGGCCGGCCCGTACCTTGCGAGCCGCCAGGTGGTCGCGGTCGATCCCCAGAGCGATATCTACACGCTTGCCGATCTTGAGGATAAGATCGTGGCGGTTCAGTCCACCACCAAGCCCGAGGACATTTTGCTCAATCGCACAAATGAAAACGTTCCGCAGATCAAGGAACTCTACAGCTTTTCGGACGGTTCATACCTGAACCCGGCGCTCGTCGAGGGCCTGGTCGACGCTATCGCCGCGCATGAGTCCTCGTTCCTCACCTACGAAAAAGACTATGGTGTGACATATCGCATTTTGGATGAGCCGCTGCTAGAGGTCGGTTTGGGCACCGCTTTCGATATCAACGATACGCGTGGCATCGACGTCAAGCTCACTCATGCCTACCAAGAAATGCTTGCCGATGGCACCATGGAACGCCTGGTGTCAAAGTACTTCGATGACCCTTCGCCATTTTTGAATATGGAGGGCCTGTCATGATCGATGCGCCCGACCACGCTGCTCAGGAGCGGGGCAATCGTTCGGCAGGGGCATGGCTCCTTGTCGCTCTGCTGGGGATAGCGCTCTCGGTTGCTGCCGGCATGATGAGCTACGGTTACATGACAGCCCAAGCCGAGCAGCGCTTTGCCGACGTTGTCGATTACGTGGCGACGCAGAGCCTTTCCTACGATGCATTCAACAGCGCCTATACGACCAAAAACCTGATTCGCGTTATGGAGATCGCCGGAGAGGCTGCCCGCGATATGGAGCGCGACGGTTCGGTGGATAACGCCATGCTGGAGCAATACGCCGACCAGTTCAACGTGAGCGCGCTGATCGTGACGGACGCATCGGGCAATTTGGTGTCCGAGTCCTCGACGGGCGATGTGGGCTACGGGTCGCTCGCTACGTATCTCAAGGAAGCGCCCGTGCTGGAGGTGGCAACTCATCCGCTTAAGTCCTATACCGCCCGCATTACGCTTGCGGATGATTCGGTTGCAGACATTGGTTGCGTGACCCGGCGGGATGGCGAGGGTATCGTTATCGCGGTAAGGCATCAGAGCGCGAAGGCGGTTGCAAGCAATACGCTCAAACTGCAGAGTTTGCTCGAAGGCTATGAAACCATCGATAGCGGCAATATCGTGATTGAAAGCGACGGCAAGGTCGTTGCGACCAATGCCGTTGAACCCACCGTATTGGGCGTGTTCGATCTGCCTGCGACGGATGTCTTCATTGTCGACGGTATTAAGGATCGATGCCTGGCTGGTAAGGTCAGATTGGTTAACGCCGACGGCGAGTGGTATTTGGGCACATTTGGAAAAGCGCACAAATTCTATGTGTACACCTATGCCTCGGCGCAGCGCTACTTTGAGGTTGTCGCGGCTGTTGCTGCCGGCGTGCTGGTGCTCTACGGCGGTGTTATAGCCGTTGTTGTGATGGTGCGTCGCCGCGCTGATCGTCGACGTTTGACGGACTTGCTGCAGCAGGAGCGCGACTATGGAGACAAGCTGGCAAAGGCGGCGCGTGAGGCCTCGTCTGCCAACTCGGCAAAGACGGAGTTTCTGCGTCGCATGAGCCACGATCTGCGCACGCCCATCAACGGCATTCGCGGCATGGTCGAGGTTGGCGATGCCAATGCGGACGATCTGCAAAAGCAGACTGAGTGCCGCTCAAAAATCTGGACGGCATCGGGACTGCTGCTCGACCTTGCCAACGAGGCACTCGATATGAGTCGCCTGGAGAGCGGGCAGGTCGACCTGAACCTCGTGCCCATAAATTTGGTGGCCCTCAACTGTGAAGTGCGCGATATTCTGGAGCGCCAGGCCGAGGAGCGTCTGGTGACAATTATCTGCGACCAGCAGACGCTTAATCATCCCTATGCGCGGGTGAGCGTGACACACCTCAAGCGCTTGTTGCTCAATATTGCCGGCAATGCCGTCAAGTACAACCGCCAGGGCGGCTATGTTCGCCTGGTGTGCCGCGAGGGGGAGCCAGCGGATGGCGTCCCCGTTTATGAATACACGATCGCCGACAACGGTATTGGCATGAGCGAGGAGTTCCAACAGCGCCTCTACGAGCCGTTTTGCCGTGAGGAGCAACAGGTGGAAGGCGCTTCATCGGGAACTGGCCTGGGCGCGCCTATCGCAAAACAGTTGGTCGAGCTTATGGGCGGAACCATGAGCTTTACGAGCGTCTTGGGGCAGGGGACGACGTTTACCATCCGCCTGCCGTTTGAGAAATGCAAGCGCTCCGAGATTCCTCAGGCAGTGCGTGTGGACGCGGGAGACGGCGATGCGCTCCAGGGCTTGCGCGTTTTGCTCGTAGAGGATAACGATCTGAATGCCGAGATCGCGCAGTTTACGCTCGGCCGTGCCGGTGCCGTCGTGACGCATGCTAAGGATGGCGAGTCTGCCGTTGAGGCGTTTGCCGCGAGCGCACCGCACGAGTACGACGTGGTGTTGATGGACATCATGATGCCCGGTATCGATGGCCTTGAGGCCACGCGTCGAATTCGAGCACTCGATCGCGAGGATGCCGCGACCACGCCGATTATCGCCGTGAGTGCCAACGCCTTTGCCGACGACCGCAGGCTTTCGCGTGAGGCGGGCATGAACGCGCACCTGAGTAAACCCGTGAGCTCGCAGGAGCTCGTTGAGGCGCTTGCGCACATAGCCGCCGACGCTTCATAAGCATATGGCCCGGTTCCAAGGTGGGTTGGAACCGGGCCATATTGTTATTGATGAGGCCTGCTTTTGGAGCTTACTTCTCCTGAATCTGCTTGCCGCAAAGATGCTCAATCGTAATCTCGTAGAGCTGGACGCCCTTAATGTCCTTGGCGATTTCCTCTTCGACTTCCTCGGCAGAAGGGTAGTACTTAAGCGCGAGCTGGCGGACTTTATCCTCGATAAACGCGGGGGTGTCATTCGCTAGGCGACAGCGGCCAAAGACGACGGTGCTCATAACGTAGGGAGCCCAGTCACCGTCCTTGTACCACTCGTTGCCGTAAACGGTAAAGCAGACCTTGTCATCGCGCTTGAGTGCGTCGACCTTGTGGCCGGCCTTGGAGCCATGGAAATAGATCTTGTCGTGCTCGGCGTCAAAGAAGTAGTTGACGGGAATGGCGTACGGGTAGCCATCGTCGCCGTTGACGGCAAAGACGCCGCGCTTGCAGGTGGCGAGCAGTTCGCGCGCTTCCTCGTCGGTGATGGCGCGTTTCTTTCGACGTAAGGGCCTAAACATCGTTGGATTCCTTTCTGGTCATGCGTGGTAGTTGAGCACAAACTATAGCGAAACGGACCCGTTTTTCTTGATGCGGGCGAGTATGTTTTTGAGCTTGTTAAAGTCGAGCGGTTTGGACAGATGGGCGTTCATGCCGGCGTCGTGTGCCGCCTTGGCGTCCTCGGCAAAGGCGTTGGCGGTGAGCGCGATGATGGGGATATCGGCTGCATCGACTTTCTCGCTCAGACGAATCGCGCGGGTTGCCTCGTAGCCGTCCATGTCCGGCATCATAATGTCCATCAGGATCGCATCGAAGCTGCCGGCGGGATGCGACAGGTACAGATCGACGACTTCGTTGCCGTTGGCGGCGCGGGTGACCACGATGCCCTCGGATTCTAGCAGCGCCTGGGCAATCTCGGCATTCAATTCGTTGTCTTCGGCGAGCAGTACGTTCATGTCGGCGAGCGAGCAGTCGAGCGCCCCCTCGACCGTATTCGCTCGCGCCTGGGGGTTCTTGTCGATATCGAGCGGGATCTCCACGTAGAACGAGGTGCCCGCATGGAGTTCGCTGGTGACTTCGATGGTGCCGCCCATTAGTTCAATAAGCGACTTGACGATTGGCATGCCCATGCCGGTTCCTTGGAACTTGCTACGCGCATCGTTACCTTCTTGGGCAAACGGCTCATAGATATGCTTTAAAAACTTGGAAGTCATGCCAATGCCGGTATCCGAAACGCTAAAGCAAAAGAGCGCGCGCCCGTCATCGAGTGGCTTGGTCTTTGAGCTAAAGGTGACGGAGCCGCCGTGCTTGTTGTACTTAATGCTGTTGTCTAACAGGTTGATCATGATCTGTCGGATATGGGTGGGACTGCCGATCATGTATGGCCCCGTGGCGTACGGCAGACTATTGTCCTGCATTGTGATGCCGTTATCGGATGCGCGGAGCTTGCACAGCACTAGCGTATCGTCACAGAGCTCTTTGAGGTAAAAGGCGCATGTTCCAGTGTTAGCTTGCGGTCTTCGATTTTGCCCATTTCGAGGATGTCGTTGATCAGCGAGAGCAGATGATTGGCGGCAACGCGCGCCTTGGCACGGCTCTCGCGGGCGACTTGCATATCGCCTTCCTTCAGTTCCTCGATCTCGATAAGGCCCAGGATGCCGTTGAGCGGCGTGCGGATGTCGTGGCTCATGCGCGTGAGGAATGCCGTCTTAGCGGCGTTGGCAGCGTCGGCTTTTTCGCGCTCGGTTCGAGCGCGAAAAAGCGCCCAGATGAGCAGGACGATGCCGACCGACAACATACCGATGAGGGTAGCGGCAATGGCGGTGCGGTTGCGATAAAGGAATCGAAGCGTGTCGGATTCTTGGGTCATGTACGACGTGGAGGAGTAATTGCTTGCGGAGAGCGATTCTCCGGCATTGATGATGCCCTTGTTGATGATTCCCAGCAGCTCGGGCTTTCCGCGCGAAATCCAGCACGAGAGCTCACAGGTGTCAGGGAGCTCGGTCGTCTCGCAGTCCTCGAGATCGTAACGGTCGCCAATGGTTTTTACGCGTGAACTGGGAGCGACGATGCAGTGCGCCGTTCCCTTCCTGAGGGCGTCGAACACTTCATCGTCGGATTGGTATTCAGTTACGGTCGCTGTGGGGAACAGACTTTCAAGTGCATTTTTGTTGATAAACGATGATTTGGTACAGCCGATGTTCTGGAGGTCTTTGTTCAGGTTGCTTCCGCTGTGGATGGCGGTGAGGGATATGGTCCCCAACGATACCGACTGCACAACGCCTGATTGCTCGGCAAACCAGTAATCTCGGTATACCGGCAGCGCGACGTCTATGCTTTCCTTTGACAGGGCCTTTGACATCATCTTGTAGCTATCAAAGGCGACGGTTTTGACCGTAATGCCAAATTTATCGTGCAAAGTCGTCGCAAGCGATGCGAGCGAGCCTTCCATTTTGCCGTCTTCGTCTTCGTTGCAGTAGGGGAGTTTGCCCGTAATGTAGCCGAGCGTGATGGTGTTGTCATTTGCTTTGAGCCAGGAACGTTCGGGTCCGTTGAGCGATGATGAGCCGCTGTTTTGGGTCGAGTAGTGAGATTTTACTTCGTCGTTATAGCGTGGGTTGACGCGGGCGATTGCCGTCATGGCGGCATTGATGTCGTCCATCAGGTCGGGGCGGCTTTTGGGAACGGCAAAGTAGTAGTCGTTCGAACCAATGTAGAACATGGGGGAGGCATTGGGCGACGAGGTTGTGTCGTACATGATGACGGCATCGACTTCGTCGTTTGCGAGCGCGTCAAAGAGATCGGATCCTCCGTCATACTCCCTGTATGTGCAGGTGACTCCCTCGTTGGCGAGCCACTGCTGGCCAACGAAGGTTTGCATAACGCCAGGGTTGTAGCCGATAGTGAGACCTTGGAGTGCTTGAGGGTCACCCTTTGCGAGGTCGTCACGATCGGGCCTGGCGTAGATGTAGTAGCGCTCGGTGCCCTCGGGGTTCGAGGAAAAGAGCAGCTTTTGGGCGCGTTCCTCGGAGTAGGAGATGTTGGGCATGAGGTCGATTTCGCCCGCCTCGAGCATGTCCATAAGCTCGGTGAAGGTGCCAGAGACGTATTCGTACCGCCAACCGGGCGTGTAGTACGACAGGGTCTGGAGGTACTCGTAACCCCATCCCGAGAGACGCTCGCCGGGGGTGCCGTCCTGGAAGCCCTCGTTGCTGACGAGCCAACCAACGCGGACCGTTTTGATCTGTTGATCGGAGCCGGCGGCAAAGGCGGGGGCGGGCATGATGGTGCTCAGTACGGCGAACGCAGCAAGCGCGACGGCCAGGGTGCGACATATAACTGAGCGAAGGACAGCGGCAGCTCTCACGTGCAATCCTAACGAATCGAGACATTACCGCATAAGGATACCAGCTCAGCCTGCCCAGCCGGCAGCAGCACCGCTAAACGGTTCCGCCCGGCAGTTGGGGACAGTCCCTTTCTGCCGGCACAAAAGGAACGTCCCTAACTGTCGGTTGTGGGACAATACCGAGCGAACGTGATTGGTCGTCCGTGGAAAGGGTCGCGATGAACAGGTTGAGGACGCTTGCCGATGTGCTGCGACAGGCTGGCTTTGCGCGCATCACGGGCCTGTTTCTTATCTTTTACCTGCTATGCTCGACAGCTGTCTGGCTGTCCGAGCCAACGACCCTTACGTTTGGCGATGGCCTGTGGTTTAGCTTTGAGACGGTCTCGACGATCGGCTTTGGCGACATTCCGGCCGAGACACCGGTTGCCAGCGCCATTACCGTCATTCTGAGCATCATCAGCATCTTCTACATCGCCATGCTCACGGGCGTGGCGGTGAACTACTGCAATACGCTTATCAAGATGCGCCAAAAGGACACCATGGCGCGCTTTATGGATGATCTGGAGCATTTGGAAGAGCTCGATCGCGACCAGCTCGCCGATCTGTCGCGCCGTGTGCGCGAGTATCGTCGACGCCAGCGCTAAGACGAACGTCGTGCGCCACAACAAGGGGGACCAAACATGAACATCACCGTCTACCTGGGCGCGAGCGTCGGCAACGACCCGGCGTTTCTGCCCGCGGTGCAGGAGCTGGGCAATTGGATTGGCGCCAACGGACACGCGCTCGTATACGGCGGGTCCAAATCGGGACTGATGGGCGCGCTCGCCGATAGCGTACTCGAGGCAGGTGGACACGTGACGGGCGTTGAGCCGAGCTTTTTTATAGAGGCCGAGTTTCAGCACGACGGCATCGATGACCTCATCGTGACGAGCGATATGGCCGAGCGCAAAGCCAAGATGATTGAGCTCGGCGATGCGTTCATCGCCTTTCCCGGTGGGACGGGCACGCTCGAGGAGATTGCCGAGGTCATGTCCGCGGTGTCGTTGGGGCACCTGAGTGCTCCGTGCATCCTGTATAACCTGGACGGTTACTACAACGACCTCAAGGCACTGCTCGGGCACATGATTGATAAAGGGCTTTCGAGCCCGAGGCGCCAGCAGGGCATCTACTTTGCCGACGATTTGCGCGAGATTGCCTCGATTATCAACGGATAAGTCTTGAGCCTTCCTCACTGTGAATCCCAATGGTGCCGTTTGCGGCGCAGATGGTTAGCTCGTTCGGCAACGCTCGCTCTACAATAAACGTATCTATGTCGACTTTGACCGCGGGAGGACCCGATGGATAACCTTGCCAAACCCACAAACCGCGCGCTGTTTTTAGTTAGCGTTGCCGTGACCGGTGCGTTCGCAGGTGCCGCAGTCTGGCTGTTCTTCTTTGCGATGGAGCACGGCATTGATTATTTGTGGACCGAGGTCCCGCACATGCTGGGTGTCTCTTCGCCCGAACTCGCCAGCGGCCCGTTTGGCTTTTTGCCGTACCCGTTTTTCGTTTGCCTGTTGGGCGGCTTGGTGATTGGCCTGTACGAAAAGATGACGGGCATCAAGACCGATGACCTCAACCAGGTGATGGCAAAGGTTAAGCAAGACGGGCGCTACCCGTACGACAGCCTGGGCAGGCTTTCGCTCGCGGCATTGCTGCCGCTGCTGTTTGGTGGAAGTATTGGACCGGAGGCCGGTCTGACCGGCGTTATTGCAGGTCTGTGCAGCTGGGTCGGCGATCGTATGCGTCGCTTTGGCGCCGAGTTTAGGGAGCTCACGCTGCTGGGCACCCAGGCTGCCCTGACGGCGCTCTTTACCGCGCCCGTGTTTGGCTTTGTGGCGCCGCTTGCCGGAAGTGCTGACGGCCAGGGTGCCGGCGATGGCGAGGATTCCGAATCCGGTGAGATCACCATCAGGCTGCCCAAGGCGCAAAAGACCGTGGTTTACGGCATCACGATTGCTGGCGGCCTGGGCACCTACCTGCTGCTCGGCCAGCTCATGGGCGGCGGCATGGGTATGCCGAGGTTCGAGGCTGCCGTGGTGGGCAACCTGGAGCTTACCTGGCTCATCCCTCTGTCGCTGATCGGAACAATCTGCGGCTGGCTGTACTTTGTCTCTGAGCACGCGAGCGAAGCGCTTGCTCATGCAATAGGGGCGCGCCCTGTCGTCAAAGCCATGCTGGCCGGTCTGGCGCTCGCCATCTGCGGCACGGTCCTGCCCTACACCATGTTTGCCGGCGAGACGCAGGCCGACGTGCTCATGGAAACCTATCTGACCATTCCCGCCGGCGTGCTTATCGCGACCGGTCTTGTTAAGGCCATGCTGACGCCCGCCCTCATCAACCTTGGTTGGCGTGGCGGCCACTTCTTCCCGGTTATCTTCTCGGGTGTGAGCCTGGGCTACGGCCTTGCCATCCTCACCGGCGCCGATCCGGTCTTTTGCGTCGCCGTCTGCACAGCCTCGACGATGGGCGCCGTCATGCGCCAACCCGTTATGGTCGTGGGCCTGTTGCTCATGTGCTTCCCGCTCAAAGGTATCGTCTGCATGATCATCGCGGCCGTCATCGCCGCCGGCATTCCGCTGCCCAAGCCGCTGCGCAAGTAGCGTGGTGGTGTGCGGCCAATACAGGCATCCCAGACCCGGCGTGAGAATGTAGCGTCTGCTGGGCTGCTGTTCCAACAGTCATGAAGAAAATATGCCAGACGACGGAGGCGGAACGGCGTAACAAACCACGGCCAGCGCCTAGATCTCGCTCGGCATCGGCGCTATTTCCAAATCGCGAGCGCGGCGGTGCCCAGTACGATGAGGGCGAGACCGATGGCGCTGCGCCGCGAGACCTTTTCGTTGAATGCCAAGCGCGCAAATAGTACCGATACGACAATCGATAGTTTGTCGATCTGCACCACGACGCTCACCTGGCCTGCGGCGATGGCATAGTAATAGAGCAGCCACGATGCTCCGGTCGCGATGCCCGATGCCGCGAGAAATACGAGCTCGTAGCGGTCTACGTGCACGGCTTGGCCCATCTTGCCTTTAGCTGCCACGATTGCCCATGCCATAACCAGTACCACGCAGGTGCGGATTGCCGTGGCCAGGTTTGACTCGACGCCTTCGATGCCGATCTTAGCGAGGACGGAGGTGAGTGCTGCGAACATGGCGGCGCCGAGGGCGTAAGCGAGCCAGGTCCGGTCTTGCTGCTGCTCGGGTCCGGCGGATTGCTGCTTCTCGGTCATTAAAAACGTGCCGAGGGTAATGACGGCGGTTCCCACGAGCTTAACCGCAAGGTTGCTCGTCTCGCCAAAAAGCACGATGGCGATCAGCGCGGCGAGCACGGTGCTCATCTTGTCGACCGGTACGACCTTATTGACGTCTCCGATGCCCAACGCCTTAAAGTAACAGATCCACGAAGCGCCGGTAGCGAGTCCCGAGAGGACGAGAAAGAGCCAGGATCTGGGTTCGATGCTGCCAATGGTTCCAATGGATCCAGAAATGCCCGCCATTGCCCAGGCGAAAACGAGCACCACGCAGGTGCGAATGGCCGTCGCGACATCGGAGTCGGTCTGCTTGATGCCGCATTTGGCCAAGATGGATGTGATGCCGGCAAAGAATGCTGACGCAAATGCTGCGACGACCCACGACACGGGTTGAGCGCCTCCTCAAAAAAGACCACGCCAGATCTATGGCGCATGTCCAATGATACCGCGCTTGCCTATAGGTTGCGTGCCCGGTAGACCTTGGTGCTGATGGCGCAGCTGACAGCGCCAAGGACGACCGTTGCCAGCGCGGCAATTCCTGCGCACAGGAAGCCAAGAACGGAAGGATCGGGATTCGCCCCGGCAATCATCGACATGAGCTGGTTGCTGATGGGGTTGAATGAGTTTAGCGTGACCATGATAAGGCACATGTATAGGGCGTATAGACCAACGAATAGGCATTGCGCCTTCATGTGTTCAAATCGAAAGAACAGAGGCAGTACCAAAAACACCGCCATGAGGGAGAAAAGCATCGATATTGCCGAGGCGATTGCGGTCTCAAAGACGGTCTCTCCCGTGGAGGGGATACCCACGCTGTTTAAGATCGGGATGGCGACGATACTCAACAGCACGGCCGCGCACGTCATGATGACCGAGAAAATAGTGATGCACAGGTAGCGTGCGCTGACGATGTCCTTGCGTGAGATGGGCAGCGTTGCCCGATAGCGCTCCCATCCGTTTTGGTTGTCGAGCCCGGCCAGCGACGTCATGGCCATGAT
>UQUL01000002.1 GCA_900544235.1 uncultured Collinsella sp. | reverse complement strand
GGCTGTCAACGAAAACCTCTAGATACACGGTGCCGGGCGTATCTATATAGCCGTGGCCTGCGGTTTTGTTGAGTTTGGATGTGAAGGACGGTAAATTTGCATATAGCGGTGACATTTCCCGAGGGAACACTTTTGCGTAGTGGAGTGAACGTGCCTTGCCGCATCTTCGAGATCGGCTTATTCGTACCTACATATAGGTACGAGAGTTGATTTTCTCCCGTTTGAAATCGAGCGTAGGAAAATCCACGCTTAAACAGGACGGTCAGGTGCCTCGCCGCTTTTGTCTTGTTTTGTAACAGCAAGACGCTGATTATTGGTCCAGATGTTACAGATCAAGACGATTCGCCGCCGGCCTCCCTCGTTATCTAAATCTGTAACAGTAAGAACGGTTTTCCTCCCCTACCTGTTACAGATTAAGACAATTGATCCATCTGCATCCTTCCATCTTGATCTGTAACAGGTTGAAGCAAATGCCCCAGCGTTACAGATTGAGACATTCAGAGCTGCACCCACCAATAATTGTTACGACGTAGTCTAAAGAAAGTGCCATTCATATATAGGTTGGGGGCATCCCTCTATCTAGTTTTGTCTCAATACTCTGAGCGACTGTATCTACAAGGCCCGACGATCGGCTTCGCACTTGCCCTAGAGCCCGATCTCCGCGATTATCTTTTTCATCTCGATGGCCCATCCGAGCTGCTCCTCGATGTACGTCGGCCATGCGTCCTGGTGGCCCTTGATGGGGTGACCCGCCTTGTAGAAGCGCAGTCCCGAGGCCTTTTTCGCATCGAAGGGTGCCGCCGTCAGCCCGAGGCGCTCCTCGAAGACCCCGCTGTTGGCGATGGCGCGGTGCCCGATCTCCTTGTCGTCGTCCACGTACAGCTCGATGCCCGTGCGGCCTTTGTGCGTATCGATGAGCAGGGCGAGATGGTATGCCGAGACCCCCAGGCGGAGCGTCGACCAATGGTCCTTGCTGGGCTTCTGCGGGCTGAACTCCTTGAGGAACTCCGGATGGCCGTCCGCCACCTCGCGGTAGGCCGTCCAGTACGCCAGCTTGACCTTTTCGGTCTCGCTGAGCCCCTCGGAGAGCTTCACGGTCTTGGTCCACTCGTTCGGCTGCTCGACCACGTTGAAGCGCGGGGCGGGCAGGGAGTCCCCGATCCTCCAGAGCTCGACCTCGACTAGGAAGAACCCGAAGTCGCTGTCGGTGTGCTGGTTGAGCCACTCGATGGCCTGGCGGTGCTCGTCGCGGGCACGAGCCACGACCCAGATGACGACCTCGGCGCCCTTGCCGGCGGCGTACGTGATCACCTTGCCGAGGTGGTCGTGGTTGGTGTCCTCGAGCTGGTTCTCGATGATCACCTTGCGGCCCGTACCGGACTCCTGCGCGTAGATGTCCACGTTGAACGATCCGACCGAGGACTCCGTCTCTATGAGCTCGAGCTCGATTCCGACCGCCATCCCGAGGGTTGCGAGGTTCTGCTCCTCGGCCAGCCACTTGGTGAAGTCGTGGGCCTCATGCGGCCACACCTCGCGCAGGGGAACTTTCTGAATGGTATCAAGGTTATAGGTCTTCATCCGCCGCCCTCTCGACCGATAATCCAGTGCCGTTGTAGAGCCTCTCGCCGTCAAACGAACGCAGCAGGAGCCCGCGGCGTTCGTCGACGTCCTTCAGCTCGCACGGATACACGAATAGCAAAATGTTTTGCCGGTACTTGTAGTCGGCGTAGACATCAGGATCGCCCAATCGCGTGGGTATGGACGCGATATCGTCTGACATGTGCTCGCTCGAACCAACGTAAATACCCAGGTAATCGCTGTAGTTCTTATCGTGGTCGCCCTTTTGATACTTTGCGATAAGGTAACAGCCGGGCATATCGAAACCGTTAAACGCAGCATCGGCAGCTTTGTCCTGCTGACAGACAAACTTGTGTAGGGGCATCACCGTCGACGCTCCTTCAAAAATCGATTGCCTTGCAGTGTTGATCTTCTTACGAGCCTCGGCAGCTTCCCTTGAATCCTGAAACGCTTTCGCAGCACCGCCCAGTGCGCCAACTGCCGCGCCGACGCCATCGGCCGCCGCGCCGAACCCCTTACCAATACCATCGGCAACGACACGAGCGCCGTTAGCAGCACCGCCCGCCGCATCCTTTACGGCACCGCCGACGGCATCAACATCGACACCGAGCTGCTTTGCACCCTCAATGACGGCGGCCGCAGCACCCAGGACCTCCGCCGCAAGGTTCACCGTATCTTTTACGTTTTTAAGATTTACAGCCATCCAACTATTCCTTTCGCCATTCCGCTTTCCGGATCGGCCACGACTTTCAAGAAGCACCAGGCACTTGGCGCGGCTTCTCATGTCTATGCCGAATGCCTCTAACACCTAAGCAAGCAGTCTAATTCTTGCAGCGTAAAACGTAACAGCGAAACGTCTATTAATCGGTGAGTGCAGTGAGCGAATCGAGGAGTGCTCCGTGTTCATGTCTACCTTCAATATTCAAAGCCAGATTGGTATTAGCGCATCGATTGTATTAGAGCTTCCAACGTCATTGAGCAGAGGGAATTGGCTGCAGTTTTATATCCCCACGAACGTCTATTTTTCTCAATAACGAACAGCCCGCTCTTAAAGAAGGAGATCCAAATGGGCAACTTAGAAGAACTTGAATTAACTCGACGCGGATTTACGGTTCTCGCGGCCTCAGCTTTCGGAGCATTCTTTATTAAGCCGAAAACAGCCATCGGCCTCTCTTCTGGCAAAACGTACATTGTAAGCGTGAAAACAATCGGATACGGATACCTTTGGGAAAAGGAATTTGAAGGCACCGATTGGATGTACGAACCAGATGAGGTAGAAGTCCAGCGCGAAGCGCTTAAACCTGGAGCCATCCTTCGATTCGAACAAGACCCCGACATTCCAAAGGATGCTGCTTGGCTCGACGCCATCTCTGAAGACGGCGAAAAAACTCTGCGACATCCCCTGGAGCGCGACGGCAGAAGAAGAGGCAGCCGTCATGAAAATCGTCGATAGGATCAACGGCGGCCATAAAGTCTGGGCAGAAGTGAGCGACGCCGAACATTCTACGATTGACGCCGGTCCCGACAACGCACGCATTCACACAATTGAATTCGACGTGTTCTACCGATGATTTGCCGTGTGATGCCTAATGAAATCGGCACGATCCAATCCGACAAGGAGCACCAGGTTCGCTTTTCGCCAGCTTAGTCTTACCATTCGTCCACCATACCCATATGTGCAAGTAGACTCACTCGGTCACGCACTGCCTCGCCACCCCCATCGCATCCACCGTCATTTCGGGCGGCCTCAGTTCAAGCGCGCAGTTATTCGACTGATGTCGCAGCAAGAGAGGAATCCGTTTACCGAATAGAAAGCCATGGCATCTGCGGAATAGCCAGAAAGCGCTAGCATTTTCATATCGGGAAAGGAGAGCACTCATTATGGACAAAAAGAAAAGGACAGCCATCGTCTCTGTCGTCGCGGTCTTAATCGTTGCTATCGGAGCGTACTGGTACGTCAATTACCAGATACCGCACAATGCAGCGGTTGAGGCCTTCAACACCGCTGCCGACGGACTTCAAAGCCGCAATGATGACTTAGACGCCGCAATCAAAGAGCTTCAGGAACTGAACAAATCGAAGGATAAGCCCTATGATTCGTCGACGTCTGATTCCGCGACCAATGCGGTAGCCCAAGCTCAGGCCGCCAAAGAAGATATCCCCGCAATGCCAGGTAATACCGACGAGATAAACACTATGGCAAAGAAGATCGACAAGATGGGAAAATACGATTCCGTCATCGGCGATCTTTCCACCGCCAAATCCAACCTTCAAGACAGCATCGACCAGCTCAAGCAGGTGACCAACCCCTCAGAGCAATTCATCCTGCAACGGCTCACGGGCATTGCCAACATCACGGCACTGGAAGCTGTTTCGGAGGGCAACGATCCAAATAATAAGTTGGGCAAACAGGGCGGTTACACCGCATGCGTCTACTTTAATTCCGATTTGGTCGACTCTTCCGACGTGTATCTTAGCGGAGATTACACCCCCGTCGTGGACGGCGGATGCGATGCCGGCGGAGCCGTCGAGGTGTACGCAAACGTCAAAGATGCCAAAAAACGCGATGAGTACTTGAGCAGCTTTGACGGCAATTCGATCTTAGACCCCGGTTCGCACAAGGTTGTTGGCACCTGTGTGGTTCGCACTTCCTGCCATCTTGCCGCATCGCAGCAAAACAACATGACGAGCAACGTTGAACAGGCACTCATCAGGCTCGACAAGTAATTTTTTATCGCTCATATCAACTGGCGATAAAGGGGTGTAGATATGAGCGATAGATTTCCCGATGTTGATTGGTGATGCGATCGTTGCAACGCCCATCTCAGCAATCAGCCAAGTTTTGACGATCACAAGTACACGTGGGTTTGCACTGAATGTGGTTACAAGAACAGTATCTCCGCAACCAACATTTATGAATCCGAAGAAGACTATCTGTTAGACCCAGGCGACGATCCCCTCCCCGATGACAATGGTTACAGTTACGACGTCGTAGGGGGTAGACGAGCAGGTCTGTTAGCCCCGCCCAAATGGGCGGGGCTTTTTCTCTAACATCAACCAGATTCTTTTGCGCAGCACCAGCCAAAATGGTTAGCCCCCTGCATTGTCTCAATCTGTAACAACTAGGCAGGTTATTTCCTCCTAACTGTTACAGATTGAAACAAATGGACAGATCCTCAACCTTCCATCTCGATCTGTAACAGTAAGAACGGTTTTCCGCCCCTTCGTGTTACAGATCGAGACAAACCTGAAGCTTGGTTGGCGCCACACCCGCTGACTTATAGACATAAATAGAAACGGGCCCTGTCCCACAAGGGAACAGAGCCCGAAACTCTCATGGAGCCAGTGACAGGAATCGAACCTGCAACCCACTGATTACATTGCTTTCCATTCTGGTTAATAGCGTCCATCTGCGACTATAGCGACCGTAACCTCGCCTTTTTCTTTCGTTTTCCGCTTATAGTCTCACTTGAGACGTCTCCGAAACAGTCAAATTGCACACTCATTGCACACGCGATTGCACACGGAGGGACAATGGAAGAAAAATACACCACCTCGTCTATTTATAAGTTTAAGGACGATCGCTGGCGCGCACAGTTCCCCTATTTGGAGAACGGCATCTGGCATAAGAAGACTCAGCTCTTGGAACATCGAGGGCGCGATAAAGGCAGAAGCCATAAGCATCGCGATGCCGCCATGCTCGAGGCCGAATCCATCCGCGCATCTCTCAATGAGAAGGCCACCGCAGAAGCAGCTAAACCCAAGGGGCTTGGTATCACCGTTTCAAAGCTCGTGACATGCTATATCGATATCGAGTGCGCGGACGTCGCGCGCTCCACGGCGACCGGATACCACGGCATGCTCCGCCGGAATATCGAACCGTATCTCGGTGATGTCCCATTGGAAGACCTTACGGAAGAGGATGTTCAGGAATGGATAACGGCGATCGCCTCAACCCACGCACGGTCCACCGCCTGCAATTCCCTACGGTTGTTACGAGGCTCGCTCAAATATGGAATGCGAAAGAAATGGATTGACGAAAACGTGGCCTCTTGGGCAAAAGTCCCCAAAAATGAAGACGCGAACTACGGTCTACCGAATTCGCTTACAACCAAAGAGCGAACCAGGGTCTTGAACACTCTGAACGCCTCCATAGATATCCCAGCGATGCTTGCAGCCAAGATGGCGCTCTACACGGGATTGCGGCGCGGCGAGCTCTGCGCCCTGAAATGGAAAAACGTGGACTTTAAATCCGCAACGATCCGAGTCGAGGCCGCGATTGGGCACACAGATAACGAGTTCTATATCAAGGGCCCCAAGAGCATTAGCAGCCGGCGCGCTATCCCCAACTGCCCGAAAGACCTTATGAAAGACCTTGCGAAGCGCGAGGCCGACATGAAGTTCGAATGCGCGAATCTGGGCGTTGAGTTCAGCGACGAACTGTTTGTCCTCGGCTTTCCGGACGGTTCCTTCTTGAAACCGCCCAGGATCAACGACGCTTGGCGGGCCCTGGCAAAGGCCTTGAAGCTCCATGGTGTCTTGAACAAGAACACCGTCACCTTCCACGACCTCAGGCACAGTTTTGCAACGTACGCCGTTTCCAACGGAATCGACCCGAGGACTCTCGCAAGCCTCATGGGGCACTCGAAGGCGTCGATGACACTCGACAGATACGCCAGTGCCGACCCAGCAGCCACCGCATCGGCTATGAGAACTCTTGAACGCTTATATAAAGAGTGATTTGCTTCGTCGCAAGCAAAGAAGTCAACAGTGGCTCGGAGGCCCGGCTTTAACCGGGCCTTTTCTTGTTGCCTCGACCCTTCAACGTCTTTTTTGTCCATAGCGTCCGCCCTGCCCGTACTTTGACGAATGCCGGCGGCGGCGTGTCAGACTGCGAAATAAGAGAAATCGGCAAATTCCAGAAAGGAGACCGAAATGAAATTCAAAGAAAAGCGTATCGGAGTCGACGACTTCCGCAGTATGCCGGATATCGTCGATCCGCTGCCGGTCGCGTACCTGCTCGGCATCAGCGACCGCTCTGTCTACCGCCTCTGCCAGAACGGGACGTTCAAAGCCGTGAAGTGCGGCAAGTTATGGCGAATCAACCGCGATAGCGTTCTCAAGTATATCGGCGCATCAAATTAACCAAAGGTTACGGGAAACCAACCAATACAAAGCCCTGGAGGATTATATGTTTGAATTCGATAAAGCCAACGGCGTCATTGAACGCGGCGAGCTGCTGTACTCCGTCCCGCATGACTCCGAAATCGTTCTTGATACCGGCGTTCCCGCCTACTCGGGCCCGGCACTTCTGAAGTTCAAATATCCGGTGAAGCATGCACCGAGCGCACTTATCGTTACTCAGACCGTTGCTGAGAAACTGAACGAAAAACGTGCGTCGATCGTAGTTGAAATCATTAGGCGTTGGAAGGACATCCCCAAGGCCGACCTCGCACGCATCATTTTGGGAGCGGGTGCTTATTCCGGCGGTTTCAGCCTCAGTCCCATTGAGAAAATCGAGGAATCAATTGACCTCGACAGTCTTGAACTCTCTAACAAACTTATCGCTTATATGCCATTACCAGCTGATAAGGCACCAGAGAACTATCCGATCACCTTCACAGTATCTTGCTAAAAACGGGGGCCATTTGGCCCCCGTTTGTTAAGGAGTCTAGATGACAAAAACTAAAACCGTCAGCGTGAAACTCGACTCAAAGCTCTACACCGCCCTCAAGACGCGGGCCGAACTCAGCAACTCCAACATCAGCGACGAGATCCGCTCGCTCCTGCGCTCGGCGCTCGCCGCGGAGGGGCTCGACCTCTACGGCAACGAGGTCGCGGGCTTCATCCGCGGCGTCGTCGACGCCCGCATGGACGTCGCCGCACTCGACATCGAGCGCAAGCTCGACGCCACCGAGGACCGCATCGCCGCGGTCCTCTCGCGCCCCATGACTGCCGCCATCATGGCCGGCCTCATGTCGGCAGACGTCCTCAAGGCCTCCTACGCCTCGCTCGACGACGTCCCCGTCGCGGACATCTGGAAGAACTACCTCGCGCAGGCCGGCGAGCTCAGCCGCGCGGGCCTCGGCCGCATCGACGAGGTGAAGCTCCACGCGCGCGAGCGCGCCGATGGCTAGCCCGCCCGTCATCGTCAACCACTCCGTCGTCCGCGCGGGAGCGTCTGCGAGGGCGACCGCCGCAGGCCTGGCGGCATACGCCGGCACCCGCCGCGGCGTCGTCATCGAGGTAAGCGAGGCGGACGGCAGGAGGCTCGGCGTGGACGGCCTGGCCGCCTACGCCGCGAACAGGACCGGCTCGACGGGCGGCCTCTGGGGCGCGGACGGCCCGGTCGCCGTGGCGGAGGCCAGGCGTGCCATCGCCCAAAACGGCGGTGCGGTGCTCACCACCGTCGTCACGGTCCCGAACGACATCGCCCCAGCTGCCGGCCTCGACCGCCTGGACGCCTGGCAGGCGCTGGTGCGCTCCGAGTGGCCGAGGCTCTTCTCCGAGATGACCGGTGTGCCCGAGAGCCGCGTGGAGTTCTACGCGGCGATGCATGTCAACGGCACGAGCCACCACGTCCACATCCTCACGGTCGACCACGCGGGCGAGTGGGACGCGCTGCTCCCCAAGCGGAAGATGGAGGCGGCGCGGCTCGAGATCTCCTCGAAGGCCATGGCGCCGCTGCTGCGGGAGGCCTACATCGAGCGCGACCTCGCGAGGGAGGCCGCGCTGGACGCCGTCTCCCGCATCGACCGGAACCGTTTCGATATCGAGCTGCCGCCGGACGGAAGGATTGAGGCCGCCCACCTCAGGCGGTTCCACCCGGAGACGTCCGCCGCGCTGAGGGAGGCCCTCGACCGGGCGGCATCCGGCTCCCCCGAGCTCGCCGGCGCGCTGGACCGCCACGGGAAGGCGGTCGAGAGGTGCGCCGGCCTCAAGTGCCTGACCGGGGAGGCCCGAGACGCCTATGCTCGCAGGGTCGCCGCCGACCTCGGCCTCCGGTGCGAGAACGCGGCCCTGCGCGTCCTGGTACCCGACAGGACGCCGACTCGTGAGGAGATGCCGACGCGACGCGCCGCGCCCAGAACCGGCCCGGCGGTGGAGAGGCGGCGGGAGGCCGGCCTCGCCACCGAGGCCCGGGCCTGTATCCCGAAAAGGCGCCTTGAGGCAATCGGCCGAAAGGTCGCCCGCGGCCAGTCGATCGAACGCAACGACTTAAAGGGGTGCCCCACGGCGGAGCGGATCTTCCGGCAGGTGCCGTCGGCCGGCCCGGCCCTCGGACGCGCGGCCGCGATGACGGCCTTCATCGCAAGGGAGGCCACGCGGGACGCCGGTGGCCGCGACATGGGGGACGAGGCCGGAGAGAGGGTCCTGCGGCTCATCGCCTCGGCCCTGCGGATCCTGGCATCCGGCGGCACCGGGCCGTCGAGTGCCCCGACCGTGAAGATTGCGAACAGGATAGAAAGGACAATGAGAAGATGAAACCCAAATCCTTCAACCGCAACATGAGGAGGGAGCTCGCCGACACGCTGGCGGCCCACGGTATAGTCGCCGTCGTCGCCGCCATCGCGACCGTCAGCGCGTGGGACTACGCGAGCTGGTGGATGGCATCGCTCGCCTCCGACCTCTCCACCCTGTTGCACTTGCAGGTTGGCGACCCGGGGGCCGAGCCCGACACCGTCCTCCGCAACCCGTTGGATACGCTCGCCGACACGTTGGCAACCGGGAAAGTGGGCGGGCTGCTGGCCGCGGTCGCAGCCGTCGCAGTCACCATCATGGTCCTCGGCCTCGTCTCGTGGGCACGTTCGTGGCTGAGGCTCCACGACGGGACGTTCGCCGGCGACCGCGCGCCCACGCGCACGCACGGGGACGCCTGGCTCGAGTCGAGGCCGTCCAGGGTCGCAAGGCGCTGCCCGCCGTGGGACGGGAAGGAGGCCGCGAGGGGGCTCGTTGCGGCCGGCTGCGTCGGCGGCGGGATCGCGATGGTCCCGGCCATCCACTGTCTCATAAGGGCGGGCAGCGGCGCAGGCAAGACGAGAAGGTCTCTTGCCGTCAGCGTGGCCGCCGCGATCGACCGCAACGCCCACGGGATCCCGACCTCCGTCATCGTCCACGACCCGAAGTCCGAGATCCGCGCATGGACCGAGCCGCTCGCCAGGAGGGCCGGGATGGAGGTCGTCGCCATTCGGCTCGACGAGCCCGTCAAGTCGGCGAGGTTCAACCCCCTCGACCGCGCTATCGCGGCACTCGGGACCGAGGGCGTCGCCGGTGCCGTGGCCGAGCTCCGCGAGCTGTCGTCCGCCATCGTGCCCGATGCCTTCTCCTCTGGCCAGAGGTTCTTCACGGACGCCAGCCGCAACCTGCTGACCGGCCTCTGCCTGCTCGCGATAGCGGACGAGCGGATCCCCGACGGCGCGCGGAACCTCTCGACCGTGCTCGCGCTCCTGGAACCCCGCGACGGGAAGAACGCCGTGAAGTCGCTGGAGGAGCTCGCCGCGGACCTGCCGGCGGGAAACCCGGCGCGCCAGTTCCTCCTCGTCGCCTCGTCGAACGGCGGCGGAGGGGAGGCCCTCGTCTCCACCGCGCGCAACTACCTCATGTCCTTCTGCGACGACGACGTCAGCCGAATGCTCTGGGACGGCGAGGTCGACCTCGCATCGGTCGGGCGCAAGTCCACCATCCTCTACATCGCCAGCGCGACGGACCGAGGGGACCGCGGCGCGCTCGTCTCGTGCATCTTCTCCCAGGCGCTGTCGGCGCTGCGCGAGACCGCGCGCCTGTCGGGCGGCAGGCTGCCGGCCGAGACCCTGCTCGCCATCGACGAAGGGTCCGGGATCCCCAAGATCCCCCGCCTCCTCGGCGATCTCGCGGAGGTCCGCAGCATCGGCCTGCACGTCGTCTTCGTGCTCCAGAACACCCGCCTGCTCGAGGCCCGGTGCGGCTACTCCAGGGCAGAGTCGGACGCGCTGCTGGCGCTGCTCGGCACCCAGGTCGTCCTCTCGGTAGAGTCCGTCGGCGAGGCGGAGGAGATCAGCAAGCGACTCGGCGACTACAGTGTCAAGACGACCGGGCAGAGCTCCACCAAGGGTACGCAGAGCTCCTCGTCCGGCAAGTCGTTCTCCGTGGCGCGCCGTCCGCTGATCACCCCGTCGGAGCTCATGGCCTGGAGCGCGCGCGAGAACGGCGCGCTCGTGATCGACGCGGAGGGACCGATGGCGCTCGCCAGCCGCGACATCACGGAGACGTTCTTGGGGCCGCTGCTGGGCATGACGTCGCCGGAGGCCGAGGGCGCGCTGCTCGCGCGGGCGCTCGAGGGGGAGGCCCGCAACGACGCCCCGGCACCGGTCTGGCGTATCCCGGAGAAGCCGAAAAAGCCCAAGGGGTCGCCGTCCGGCGGCAGGAAGCGCAAGGTGTCCGCGGCGCCCGACGGGTTCTGACGCGTCATACGGCCCTGCCCGCGCAAACGGCCCTCCGTCATACGGCGCTCGGGGCGCGTATGACGGAGGGCCGCCGTCGCCTTTCCGGCTTGACCGGCAACGCTACCAGCGAAAACGAACTCGGCCCGCCGAGTTGCGCCGCAAAATCCCGGGCGCCCGTAGTGCGCCCTTATCCTGCTCCCACCGTCCAAGGCACTTGGGCGGCGGGAGTTCCGCATCCCCGGGAAAAGAAAAGCGCGGCCCATCCGGACCGCGCTTGCGCTCTCCTCCTATTTCACCCCGCGACGTAGACCGTCCGGCCCGTCTCGCAGTCGATGGTCTCGGCGTCCCCGAAACCGACCCGGACGGCCGCCCATCCGCCGGCGGCCGCCAACGCGTCGGCCTCGGACCTCGCGGCGGCGATGAGGCGCTCGAGCTCGGCCGAGCCCGCCGGCGCGGTCCCCGCCTCGAACGCGCCGCCGTCGCCGCCTGACTCGTACTCGACGACGACCGTCGAGCCGAGCGCCTCCTCGAGGGTCTCGGTCAGGCCGCCCATGCCGTCGAGGGCGTGCCCGGCGACCGTGGCCAGCGGGTAGCGGGCCATCCCGGACGCAGCCGAGCGGCCGGCCATCCGGAGTATGCCGGCGGCCACGAGTGCCTTGAGGAGTGCCGCGGGGACCGCGGCGTCGATGGCGATGTTGCCGTGCCCGCGGCACCACTCGGCCGCAGCCGGCACGTTCGCCGTGAGCACGCCCCACTCGGCCATGTAGCCGTCGGAGCGCGGGTCCGTGGCGTCGAGGAGGAGGACGGCGAGGCCGCCGCCCACGTACTCCCCGGCCACGAGGGCGAGGCGGACCGCCTCGCCCATGGAGTCGAACTCGACCGTGACCATGCGGCTACCTCCTCCTGACGGCGCTGAGCGGCTTCGGGGAGAAGTGCTCGTCGCGCTCGACGGCGGCGAACCCCATCTGGCGGTTCAGCTCCTCCATCTCCTTGATGCTGAAGTAGCCGAGCTCGTCGTCGTAGCCCTCGACGAGGCCGAACGCCTCGTCCGTGCCGTCGAACTCGAGCAGCCACCAGTCCCATCCGTTCATGCACGAGAAGTAGTGGGCATAGACCGTGGGGTCCTCTGCTCCGTCCTGCTCGTAGAGCCTTGGAGCCGTCTTGGCGATTTCCCTCGTCATCAGCTGCTGCATCTCTTCCTCCGTTCCGGGCACCCTGCCCTCAACATCTCGCCCCTGCGGGCAAAGCCGAATGGCGACGCCGCGCGTCGTCGTCGGCTTTGCTCCCTGCAAAGCCGCACCGGAGCGAAGGCGGGTCAAGGGAGGTCCATGACGACCTCCACCAACCGGAGCGGAGCGGAGGTTTGTGCGGGGTCTCATGGGCCCCCTTGACGCGGCGTAGCGGAGGTGCCACCCGGCCGCGGAGCCGTGGCCATACGGCGGCGCATGCCGGATACCGGCGGCAGCAAAAGGGCCCGCCGGCGGCGGGCCCGAAGGGGAGAATATGGGTTACGCATCGTTTCCGGAAAGGGGCATCCATGACAGAAGCCGAGCAGAACCAGATCTTCGATATCAGCTACGAGATGCGCGGGCTCGCGGCGACGCTCCTCGCGGCATCCCACGGCGACCTACAGGGTCCGGACAGAATCGTCGAATATGCCGCAGGCCAAATCGACCGATTTGCCGACAATCTCGCGTCATGCATTACAGGAAAACCTTTCGACTCCGACGAGCGCCTTGATGGCCTTACGCCTAGCGGACGTTTTTGACGTTTGGCGGTTGCTCTGTGACATGATAAAAGACCCCCAAGTAGCCCGGAAAGCACGCAAAGAGGTCTTAAAGCGAAAGGGCACCGCGTATGCGTTGCCCGCCACTTCGCATTGTAGCCGATTGCTTGAGCGATTTTGATATGCAGCATTTTGACCCTGACGAGCGCTCGTCACTTTTTTGAACGGGACATTCGGAGGACAGAGGCCTTTTGACGTACGACGTTTACGTTCCGGCGACGGGTCTACACCCCCACGTCGTTCTTGGTGAGGGTGTTGTCGAACGCCCAGACCCACCAGCGCAGGTGGTCCTCAGCCCCGTGGATGTCGTCCTCCTCGTGGTAGTGCTCGAGCATGAGCTGGGTGCGCCACTGGCCGAAGCGAACGGTGTAGGTGGCCGTCTGGGCGTTCTGCACGATAGCCCCGAAGGGCTCGATCTCGAGGATCTGATCGATGGTGAAGCAGCGCCCGTCCGGCCAGCAGACGCGGATGGGGACCATGGTCCCGTCGGCGTTTGCGCGGGCGTAGACGTCGACGTACTGCTTGTGGACGCGCCGACCTGGCCTGTCGCCGCGGGCGCGCACCGTAATGCCGCCGCCGAAGTCCTTGGTGTGATCTGTCACGCGGGCGTCACCGCCATGCCGCTGCCACGCTCGACGAACCAGTCGCCGTGCTCCCACCAGACCGTCTTGCGCTGCTTTGCGATGCAGACGTCGTAGCGCACGCAGAGATTGCCGAAGAGGGCGCGGCCGAACTCGGAGCGGAAGTAGATGGACTCGACCTGCCAGGAGCGGCCGTCGGGCCAGTGGATGGTGACCGGGTCGGACGGGCCACGGTCGGGGTCGTCGGTCCCGTTGACGTCCACCGGGATGTAGATGCGTCGGTCCTCCGTGGGGATGCCGCAGGTGCCCGCGAGGGAGTGCTTCTTCATGATCATATGCCTTACCTCCCGTACACGTGTTCGTGTTTTGCTTCTACCAGTATCGGCCGGGCGTTTGGTTTTGTAAAGCGAACATGGTGTGGGGGTTGCGTGGTTGTGTCTGGGCGGGGTGGTAAAAGGGCGAGTGCTTGCGTTGGTCTATCATCTGATGCCAATACGAGCGAATGGGAGCCATCTTGTTTACTTACTATCATGTCGATAAATGGGGAAATCTCGTCGCCGTCGATCTGCTTCCCTACATCGTTGCGGCCGTTGTCTCGATTGTTCTCATCTGCTGCGTCGTCTCTCTGGTGCGAAGAGTCCTGGCGAATCCCTTTCACTACCCATACTTCGTCGAGCGGTTCGATGTCTCCGGCAGGCGCAACGTGAAGATCGACGACCTGATAGATCGCTTTATGCTCGAGCCCGCCAACTGGGAAAAGATAGTCGCGGAGCGCTCCTGCATCCAGGAGTGGAAGGCACAGCAGGAGGAATACCTGAAGACCTGCAGCCTGCGGAAGCGCCGGGAGCGGCAATACGCCGAGACACTCGACGACGCGCACGCGTTCCAGTTTGTCACGTGCCGTGAGCAGACACGCTACAGGCAGAGGAACTACGTGAAGACGTCCTACAAGGTGTCCGTGGACGATAGCGTGATGGCCGTGAGCTAGGACTGGGTTGTGAACAGGCGAAACCGCCTCGCCGCCATTAACGACGAAGCGACGCTCAGGGATTACCATGCTCGCAACCAGCGGAAGCTGATGACTAAACAGCTGCGCGAGCAGATAGCGCGAAGGGACAACTACACCTGCCAGATGTGCGGGAAGTACATGCCCGATGGTGTTGGATTGCACATCGACCATATCGTGCCGGTCGCTAGGGGCGGTAAGACCGTGCCGTCTAATCTGCAGGTGCTCTGCTCGAAGTGCAACGGGCGGAAGGGCGCGAGGTAGCCGCTTGCTCGCTATTCTTCGAAGAAGTCCGTGTCCACGGCCTTGATTTCGTAAACCTGCCTTGTGCTCACGCCGACACCGTAGTCGATCATGAGGCCGGCGAGCGCGGGGCCGTCGACGAGCACGACCGTCTGGCCGAGTAGACCTTCTGCATAGCGTCGTGCCTCCTTCGAGAACCGGGCAGTTGTGATAACCATCCGTCCCGCGACGACACGCTATCGGGCGATGTTCATCAACCCCAATATGCAACGTCGCTATCCGCGAATCATGAATCCCCTTCAGCTGTTACTTCACCTTCCATGCGGCGGGCCAGTCGGCAGGCTGGGCCTTCTCGTTCAGGGCTGGCAACTCGTTAACGATAGCGATGGTCTCCATCGACACGGTCACGACGCGCTCGACCAGGTCGACGATATAGCGCGGGTCGTCGCTGTAGTCGTTGGGGTCGTTGACGATGCCCGACGCCTTGTCCTTGCGGACCTGATAGCGATCCATGAGCCAGCCGATGGCCGAGCGCCCATTAACGACGTACTCGTATGCCCCAAGCGGGATACCGCGCAGCGTCATGTTCTCGGCGACCTTGAGGACGGTCATGTCCTGGCCCTTGGGATGCCCCTCGTCCTTCTTGCACTTGCCGAATGCCATCTTGACCGTACGGCCAGGGTTCACCGAGTCACCGTCCTCGACAATCGATGCCCATGGGTCAATTTCCTCGTAATCGAGATGAAGATGGGCGAGTTTTCGTCCCGCCTCCGAAAACCTGGCAAAGTCCGCAGCGAGCGGGATGCGCGGCAGCTCTTTCTTGAGATTCGACTCGAAGCGTTTGCGATACTCAGGAGAGTGCAGGATGCCATAGACGTAATAAAAGATATCGGTCTTGGTGAGCTCGATGCCTCCGTCCTTCTTGTAGCGGTTCGGAAACGCGTGCGGATAAGCATCACGGAAAACCTTAAGGGTTTCATCAGTGATGGCATCGTGGCGCGTATAGGACCGTTCGACACAAGGCGCCTCATTACCATAAAGAGACGTCTGGTCACCAGAAGCAGCACGGCCATTTCCGCTGAAGAGATTCATCCCGACTTGCTTTTCTTCATACCAGAACAGAGGGAAACACTGATTTCCGCCATGAGCGGTCAGACTGGGAATCGAATCATAAATCAATGCGTAAAACGGCACCGCTTCATTTCCTTGAACCGTAATGACCAAATTATCCAAGCAACGGAAGGAGTCCTGCTGGTAGGTCATTTCGGCCCCGCCTTTTCCCGTTATCTTTGAGAGGATATCGGGCTGCTGGTAGGTCCTTTCGGCCTTTTCCCTCCCGCTTACCGCGAGAGGGAAAAGGCGGGGCTGCTGGTAGGTCCTTTCGTTCATCACACGGTCGTAGTAAACCCATTGCTTACAGAACGGCCTATACGACCCCATTACGACCTCGTCACAGTTATAGACCAGCCGCTCTCCCTTCCTAGCAGCATCCTCCATACGCCGCGTCCAGCTGAAGCGGGTCGGATCATATTCAATTGCGCGCCCTTCGCCCTTCGCGGTTTGAATCTCAGCGTCCATGTTCGATAGCAGGCGCTCCATTTGTTCCTGCACTTTCGAACGAGAAAATCCCCACGCCCAAGGGTCGCGCTGCGTTTTAAGGCCCGCAGACCAGATGGTAAATAGACCGTAGGGGGGCTTCCTCTTCGTTACTCCCAGCGGTGCGAATTCATAAAACGAATCGTCTCGCTGATTCAGCCAGTCACCGTATCTGTCAGGCCTGATAATCGACCATTCCATGTCGCCATTGACCGCAAAATCGCGAATCAGATTCAACTTGTCCTCGCGGCTTAGATAGTCGCCAATATCGTGGTAGTGGATAACGCCACGCTCTTTAGAATCTGGATTCTTGACCAGCATGGTTATAGCGACACCGATTTTCGCGCCAGCATCAAACACCTTGCCACCCTCGCGCTTCCAATCTGAAGTGTTCTGGTTCCCCTTAAGGTTGAAGACATAGATGCTATTAAACTCCTCGACGAGCGAGCGACGAAACCCGTTGGACGAGGACCCGTCGACCCAGCCCCCGTTGCTAACGAAACAGACGATGCCCTTATCCTTGATTCGGTCACTCGCCCACCTGAACGCTCGGATGTAAGAATCGTACAGGGAATTTTTATTGGTCGCAGTTGTCTTCGCAACGTACGTCTGCGCGATGCGACTGTCGAGCGTCGGATACTTCTCGTTCTGGTTGTTGTCGTTGGCGCTCGTCTGGCCCACCGAGTATGGGGGGTTGCCCACAATCACCCGGATCGGGAGCGCGTTCTGGATGCGCACGCGGTCCGTGTTGTCGTAGAACACCTCATCGTCGAGCGTGTTCGACTCCTCGGTCATCTGGAACGTGTCGGTGAGCACCGCGCCCTCGAATGGCTGATAGCCGCCGCCCATGCGGGCATGGTAGGCGTACTCGATATTCACCGTCATGATGTAGTACGCGAGCAGCAGGATCTCGTTGGAGTGGATCTCGCGGGTGTACTTGCGCTTGAGCTTCTCGTCGGGGATGAGGTCGCTCTCGATGAGGTGCGCCATGAACGAGCCCGTGCCCGCGAAGGGGTCCAGGATATGCACGCGGTCGTCGGCAAGCGACTGGCCGAACTCGCGCTTGAGAACGCGGTCGGTCTCGCGAAGGATGTAGTCGATGATCTCGGTCGGGGTGTAGACGACGCCCATCTTGTCCGAGGTCGCCTTGAACGCGACCTTGAAGAACTTCTCGTAGAGGTCGCGGATGAGCTGCTGGCGCGCCGCATCCGACTGGATGGCGGCCGCGCGGCGGCGCACGCTCGCATACACGTCGTCGAGGACCTCGGAATCCGACGCCTCCTCGATCTTATGCTCTTCGAGCACACCAAGGAAACGTTCGATGGCGACGGACACGGGGTTCGACTTCGCAAACTCAAAGTCTCCGAATAGGGCGTCGAACACCGGGACGGTGATGATGTGCTGGGCGATCATCTCGACCGCGTCCTGCTCGGTGATGCTGGGATTTAGCGAGTCCTGAAGGCCGTGCAGGAACGTCTTGAAGCTGCCGGACACCTCGTCGTTCTCGCGGACGAGTTTGCCGATGCGCTCGATGTGGCGCTGGGCGATCTTCGCCACGTCCTCGGCCCACTCGTCCCAGTAGATACGCGTGCCGCACTTCTTGACCAGCGTGGTCTTGACGGCCTTCTCCCAGCGCTCGACCGGGAAGAACGTAAGCCTCATCTGCACGCCCTGCGTGATCTCCGCCGCCTTCTGGCTCTCCTCCTCCTGCTTGAGCTTGAGGTCGCCGGCGTCCCACCCCTTCTGGTTGGCAGATCCGGCAACCTTGTTCTTCTCGGCCTCCTGCTGGAGGGCGAGCGCGTTGACCTTGGCCTCGATTCGCTCGTCGTGCGAGCGGAGGGCCTGGAGGATGCTCCAGACGTTCGCGAACACCTTGCTGTCGTCGAGCGCCTCCTCCGGCGTCATGCCGGCGGGGACGAAAATGGGCAGGATGATATAGCCGAAGTCCTTGCCCTCGGCGCGCCTCATGACGCGGCCGACGGCCTGGACGACGTCAACGGTCGAGTTCTTGGCATTGAAGAAGATGACGGCGTCGAGGTTGGGCACGTCGATGCCCTCGGCGAGGCAGCGCGCGTTGGTGAGGATGCGGCACTCGTCCTCGGCGACGTCCCCTCCGAGCCAGGTGATGTTTCTCGTGCGTTGGTCGGACGGCATGTTGCCGTCGACATGGCGCAGCTCGCACTTGAGCGGGAGCTCCTCGTGCTCGTCTTCGGCAAACTTCTCGACGATTTGCGAGAAGGCCTCCGTGATGGTCTTCGATGCATTGATGGTCGAGCAGAAGCCGACGGCGCGGTGCAGCGGCTTGCAGTCGGTCACCATGGTCTCGACGTCATCGACGACGAGCATGCCACCGAGGCCGGTCGCGTCGTCGGGCGCGCCCTCGCCGTGATCGACGAGGCCCTTCCAGCAGCCGATAATCTTGCCGATGTCCGAGGGCTCCAGGCTCATTGCGTTGACGCCCTGGTCGCTCTCCAGGGAGGGCAGGCGGTCCCCGATGGCATCCTCCTGGACGGTGAGGACGACGACCTTGTAGTCGGTGAGCAGCTTCTGCTCCACGGCCTCGCCGAACTTGATCTGGTAGGCGGTGGGGCCGTAGATGGACTCGTCGTCCATGGAGGCGATGGTGTAGTCCTCCTCGGCGCCTTTGCGTTTGGCGGTCTCGCCGTAGATGCGCGGGGTCGCCGTCATGTACAGGCGCTTCTTGGCGGCAACGTTCTCGTTGAAGTGGATCTTCATGAAGGCCGAAGCCTCAGTCTTGAAGACGCCGGGGAGGGCGTTGCCGGTCGTGCGGTGGGCCTCGTCGCACACGACGATATCAAACTCGGGCATGCCGAGCGCCTGCGCGTCATGGATGACGCCGATAGATTGATAGGTCGAGAAAATGACGACCAGCCCGTCGGGGTTCGAGCGTCTGCAACGCTTGAACGAGCGGTACAGGCTCTCGGGATTCGTCGTTGCGGGATACTCGAATGAATCGAGCGTCATCGGGATGACGTCGTCCTTGCGCGACGCCTTCGAGTCCGAGCAGACGACGAGCGAAGACATGGGCACGCGGCTCTGGCCCATCCACTCGCGCATGGACTGTCCGACGAGGGAGATCGACGGCGCGCAGAAGAGAATCGTGCCGGCGGCGGGGCCGATCCAGTCCTCGACGAGGCGAAGGGACATGAGCGTCTTTCCCGTGCCGCACGCCATGATCGCCTTGCAACGGTCGAACTCCGCCCACTTCTCCTCGATCGCCGCGACCGCACGCTCCTGATGCGAGCGGAGGTCATAGGTCACACGCTCGCCGGCGGGGACGCCCTCGATAAACGGAGTCCAGTCGATATTGGAGGCCGCCATCTTGGCGGTATCGATGTACATGGACCCGCTGGCGTCGATTTGCTTCTGGAGGTTCTTTCCCGGACCCTTCGCCGTCGTCATGACCATCAGGGAGTCGACGCCGTCGATAAATGCCGCATGGGCGAAGAACGAATCGCAGATGCCCTTGGGAAGGTCCTTCTCGCCGTCATAGCACTTGCATTGGATCGCCCACCATTCCCCCGCCTCTGCGGTCTGGGCCATGAGGTCGATTCCGTTGTCTTGGGTGTCGTGGACGGGACAATCGTCCCATTCGAGTGCCTGGGCTATCGTCCCGACACGGGAGAAGAACAGTGCGTAGAAGGGGTCGTTCTTGAGATAATAAACGCAGGCCGCCTCATACTTGTCGCCCTTCTCCTTGGTCGTTGCCGACCCGTTGACGATAGGGTCAAGGGCATCGTAGACGGTCTTCATATAGCGACTCCTTCGTTACAGCTCAGATGTCATCATTTTAGATAAAGTCATTTATCGGTTAATGCTCATTTGAAGGCGAATCGGCGAAGAGAAATACAGTATTAGCAACCTCTTATCAAAAAGCTCAGCATAGCCGGGCTCAACTATATTCGAATGTCGATGATGATCATTACGCAGTCGTGCAAACCGTTTTCTTTAAACAGTCAAACAGCTTGTCGACTTCTTCCGCTTTAGCGCCGAGACGCAGATAGTAGCTACGCAGCTCCTTTCCTGAATAAATCGACGACAGAATGGTCGCAAGTTTATTTAGACGACGCTCGTCGAGAAGCTCGTACAGCATGCTGACTTCTGTCTTGTCCCTCGAATAACCCAGATACGACACTAGCAGGTTCTGAACCGAGCGATACTTATCCAAAGTCCTGTCTTTGTTGTTCGAGCCGTACAAATCAGCGCTATTCCAGGCTGACACCATTTGTTTCGCCGAAGCGAACTCGAACTCAGATCCCGTTGCAATCGCCTTCAACGTCGCTTCAACTGTAGCTTCATCTTGATCCTTGCCGGTAACCCAGAGCCATTTCCCCTTCACGAACCAATCGTCATCAATTGCTTCTTGGCTCCTCGCTATCTTCTCAAGTCTTTTAGAGCTCTCCTCTTCAATCAGTTTCGGAGTATTCCTCACCCCCACACCCCGTCCCTCATTCCTCGAGCCCTCTTTCTTGCAGAGCAACAACCACTCTTCAGGGGTGACAGTCGTCTTGATATGGATGATGGGGGTGGGGGCATTGGCACCATCCATGGAGTCCATCTTGTACGCTGAGCCAGTATTATCGACAAGCGCAGGACCGTTGGCGGTACGCTCGGCAGCGCCACACGCGTCGGCGACGTGCGCGGCGACGCCGCGCGTACCGCCAACGGGTAACGCGGCGTCGAGCAGTGAGGCTACGGTCTTAGCGGTCATTGTTATCGCACTCCAGACCGGCAAGGTATGTGATCAGGTCAGCTTTGTCGACGCGCCAGGCCCGACCGATCTTGATTCCACCCGCTGCTTTTAGAATCTCAATTGAAGTCGTCTTACAAACGTTCATGAGCATTGCGATATCACGCGCTGTGACACAAGCATACGGAATCTTGTTCAAAGCTCGACACCATTCCTTACGCCTCACAGTGCTCATTTGATTCGCGTTTATATCGTTCATCTGAACTCCTTTCGTTCGTGTGGTTTACGTAGTTCACACTACTTGACCTGCGACATGGCGCTAACTATTATTTTTAGCAGAATGGAGTTTAACGGGCTTTGAGCAGCTAGAGGAGCACTTATGAGTACAGGAAAAATTAAAGTTCCCACCACTAACGACGACTTAATCCCTTGGACATTGCCAATTGCCCGACTGATTTGCGTTAATTTCGACGGCTCAGAGCGTCCGGCGTTCCTTTGCAAAGCCGGAGCCAAGGCATACGGTCTTCCAGACGGCTTTGCAACGGGTGCCCTACTCAATTTAGATACGAGTGACTTAGGTGAAGTCAAACGTTTCATCGAAGCCTACGGTCTCCCCGTTTCACCCTACGCCGGAGAGTTTGAGCGGGTTGAAAAACGATATATCTCTAACGATGAGTTCTCTGACAATCCGATAGGTGACGGCTTTGAAAAATGGCAAGACGCACTAGACGGTTCACAAAGAAGTGTCGAAATCAGAGACGCCTTTGATTTATCGTTGTTTAATCACTACAAAGGACGCGACGGTTCAGCTGGTACAGAAGCGGCAAACCTGATTCAGGGTATAAGGAAGAATAACGAGCAAGTCATTCTGATGGATGACCTGCTTTCTACCATATCTATCATGCAAGTCGCAGCGCTTCTCTTCGCGTGTAAATCTGCGTTTGGGCCAAAGGCTTATGACATGACAATTAAGCTGCTGACCAAATTGCCTAATAACAAGAGCGTCATGAAACACTTCGGCCAGCTTTCCGTCGCTTGTCAGTTGCCCGTAGAAATCAATTCAAAGATTAATGAGCACGATTTACAACCGAATGTCATCGCTGCAAGAATTGTCGCCTCTCGTTACTTGGAATCGCTCGAAGCGCCCCTCGCCGCCTTTCTGGATCTCGCTCTGCATCCTTATCCCGAAAATCACCGCATCATCCTTGATCGCACTCTTCTAAAACTGGCAAAAATAGACCTGGAACCTGAAAAACAATTTGCGGGGAGTCTTACCAGGGCATTTACTGCGCAGCTTCTGGAATATCTTCAGAGCAATCAAGCCTGGCGTTCTTGTGAACTCTGCAAACGTCCCTACAAGATCCGTCAGCAAACGATGCACGCACTTACAAGCCCAGAGGCCGCGAAGAAGGAGCAGTCAAAACCGAGGAGGACGACTAAGAAACAGAAATCATATTGCACAAAGGCGCATGAGGAACATGCGCGTCGCATGGTTCAAGCAGAGAGACAAGCTATACGCCGGATGGATCGGAAAGCACGGGGTTTCGATTCCGAATAACATCGACAAGACGTTCTAAACGTGACGAGATTGTGAATACGCATTTCAATTTTGAAGAGTTAAAACCCGTTTTATTGCACACGCCGTTGCACAGCCTGTTGCACACAGCATCCTAAAAACAAGAACGCAGACCAGAGAAAACAAGCTCTGACCTGCGCTTTTGTTAATGGAGCCAGTGACAGGAATCGAACCTGCAACCCACTGATTACAAATCAGTTGCGCTACCGTTGCGCCACACTGGCACACTTGGCGCTTTCGCGCGAAGCCTGTTAAGAATAATGGAATTGCGGACGGGGCGCAACAGGCCGCACGGCGTTATACAAATATGCAAAATCCAGCAACAACGCGTACCAGGCCCGTTCATTTCTGTCAGTGCGCCCTCAATCTTAAAACCATTCGCCAGAACGAATAGTTTTAATTACAATTGCTATATATAAAACTATTCGTTCTGGCGAAGGGTTTCGCGATGCTTACTACCAAAGAAGCCGCCGAGCTGCTCGGCATCACTCCGCGCAGGGTACAGGAGCTCATAAAAAACGGAGCACTTGAGGCCCGCAAGGCTTCTGGTGTATGGCTCATCGACAAAGACAGCGTCGACACGCGACTCCGCTCTGTGACCAAAACGGGGGGACGTCCCCGCCGCGGCCACGGTAAGAGCGAGATCGCGTTCACCCTCATGAACCGCACGTACGAAGTCGCTCAGCTGGTCTACAGCACATCGCGAAAAGACTTTACCCACATCGGCGCCGACGTCGATTACGCCCACGCCCCTATTGGAGTATTTGGCCCTAATAGCCCCATATCGCTCGACTCCTTCCGCATCTGGTGGCGCGGCCGCGGTATCCCGCTCGCACGCATTGGGCTAGCCTCCCTGCTTGCAGAAGCCGCAGTCGATGTTCCCGATGAACTCGTACAGCGAAATCTTGGTCTCTCCTTATCCGACCAGTATTGGATCAGGCCCCAAGACTCCGGTCTCGCGTGGGAAGATATCAATTTCTTCAATAATGCTTTTGACGACGTCTCTCTCAGCATCGCGCCCTTCGCCCCAGAGGGCAAGGCAGCTGCCGCAAAGCCCGATAACACCTCAGACGGCAATCTTCAAAAGTACTGGACATGCGAGGGCGAACGTCGAATTCTGCATAAGGCAGGAGCGCACCTGGACCAGGAACCTTATAACGAGCTGGTGGCGACCGCGCTCCACCGTCGCATCCTAAACGCCTGCGATTATGTGCCTTACTCGCTCGAGGGCACGGGCACTTCCGCCCTGAGCACATGCGATGTCTTCTTAACTGATGAAGAAGAGTATGTCCCTGCGTTCTATGTAAACCAGCACGCAAACGCAGATGAACGGCTAACCGACTACAAGCGATATGTAGCAAACTGCGAGGAGCTCGGGGTGACAGGCGTCAAGGATGCCCTTGACCGCATGATCGTATGTGACGACATCATTGCCAACTACGATCGTCATTGGCGCAACTTCGGCCTCGTGCGAAACGTAAACACGCAAGCCTGCAGACCTGCCCCCATCTTCGATTCGGGCTCATCGCTCTGGTGCAACATATCACTAGAGGAGCTTAGGGCGGGAGAGCACAGTTTTACCAGCGCACAATTTCATTCAAGCCCCGCCAAACAAATGTTGCTCGTCGAGGACATGGGCTGGTTTGACGGCGACAAACTCGAAGGCTTCGTTGACGAGGCAATCGAGATTCTTTCCAGAAACGACGCGCTCACGGCAAGGCTGCCATATCTAAAAGAGGCGCTAACGTGGCGCCTCGAAAGAATGATCGACATCGCTGAATGGAGTTAGCGAGGCAGCATTGCCCCGCCAACTTCCCTACCTCCCGCGCAGGGCCTTGAGCTTGGCCAGAGCATCGGGGCTCAGGCGACTGCCCAGAGTCATCTTGATCTGCGGAGCTTCCTCTGCCTCGTGAACGTCGTTATCGATCTGTTTGATCTCGTCCACCAGCATGCGGCTCGATATGCGCGTGACACCCTTGCCCATGACGACGGCCTGAATCGTGCCGTCGCTCGACACCACGGAGCACGCGCGGCCTTCCTCGCGTGCCTCGATGCAGAGCTTCTGCACCACGGTATCGGCAGAGACGCCCGTCGGCGAAAACTCGATGCGCACGCCACGGGCCGGCAGGTTGGGGCGCTCGCTGGAGATATTGCCCGCACCGTCAAACACGATCACGGCCTCGTAGCGGCCCTGGGCAAACGCCGCAACATCGTTGATGAGCGCGGTGCGCGCCATATCGTGAACGTCGCTGGAATACGGATCGTCGGAATGGTCGTACACGAGCTTTTCGTAGCGCGGCGTGCAGTGGATCACGTTGTAACCGTCGACCACCAGCAGCTCAGGCTTATTGGAGTGCACCGTCGAGACTGGGTCGGCGATAGCCTGCGCAAACGCATTGCCGCCCACGCCATAGGTCGCAGCCGAAACAATCGGCTTGGCCGAGCCCTCGCCAAAGCGCTTGGCCTTGGACTTGGCGCGGTTCTTCTTGGACATGCGCTACTCCTCCCCCATGAGCTCGCCGGCATTGCGGCGCAGCCACTCAAAGCACAGCGCCGTTGTCGCCTGGGCCACGTTGAGACTCTCGGTCATGCCGCGCTGGGGAAGCTTGGTCAAAAAGTCGCATTTCTCAAGCACCAGGCGCGAGATGCCGTCGCCCTCGGAGCCCATGACGAGTGCCACGCGGCCCTCGAAGGGAGCATCCCAGCAGCTGCCCTCGGCGTGCTCGGAAGCACCGCCCACCCAAAAGCCAGCGGCCTTGAGGTCATCGAGCGCACGGGCGATATTGGGAACCTGCGCGATAGGCAGGTGCATGACGGCGCCGGCGGAAGTCTTGTAGCTGCCAACGGTCACGCCGGCAGCGCGCTTGTTGGCAATGATGACGCCCGCCGCGCCCACGACTTCGGCGGAGCGCACGATGGCACCAAAGTTGCCGTCGTCGGTCACATGGTCGAGCACAACGACAAGCGCCGGACCGTCGCCCGCGCGGTCGAGGATATCGGCAACATCAGCGTAAGGGAAGTTACCAACCTCGAGCGCAATGCCCTGGTGAGCGCCATGGCTCGACAGCGCATCGAGCTGCGCACGCGGCACATACTTAATGCGGACGCCCGCGGCGTTGAGGTCATCGACCAGACGAGACAGGGCGGCATCGCGCTCCCCGCCCTCGGCGATGAGCGCGCACTTGACGGGAAAGCCGGTACGCAGCGCCTCGGCGGCTGCACGACGACCTTCGATAAACTCGCCCTTGGGAACCTGAACGTTGTCGCGGTTGCGATCGCGCTGCGGACGTGCGGCCTGGGCGCGATCGCGCTGGCCCTTGGGAGCGGCAGCGCGGTCATTGCGGCGAATCGGACGCGAGCCAGAAGCGGCCTGCTTGCCGCCACGAGGCGCACGCTTGCGATTGTCGGCCATAAAGCGACCTCCTAAATACAACTATCAAACGAAACAAAATAAACGACCGCCCATGAATATTAATTCGGGCGGTCGGTACGGGTTTTCCAAGTGCCCGAGATTGCCGTGAAAGAGGAGCGACGCGTACTTGAGTACGCGAGCGACGGTTTGAACGGCAAGGTCGGGTGCTTGGGAAACCCGCGGGGATTAGAGAGATTTGATACGAGTGCCGGCGGCGGTATCTTCAATCGTCAGGCCCAGGTCCTTGAGCTGGTCGCGGATGGCGTCGGCCAGATCCCAGTTCTTGGCGGCACGGGCCTCGGCGCGGGCCTCGAGAATCTTGGCAGCAGCCTCGTCCACGTCGTCGCCCGTGTAGGCGACCAGGCCGGCGGCAACGCCCAGCAGGCCCAGCGGCAGCTCGACCTTGGACTCGGGAAGCTCGACGCCAAACGTATCGAGCAGCTCGACCAGCGTATCGGCGGCGGCCAGGGCAGCGGCCTTGTCGGCAGCATCGCCCGCCTGCTCCAGGTACTGGTTGCACTCGGTCACAAAGCCAAAGACAGCACCCATGGCACCGGCGGTGTTAAAGTCGTCATCCATGCACTCCTTAAAGGTGGTGCGGGTCTCGGCGGCCTTGGCGGCAAACGCCTCGGCAGCCGCTTCGTCGGCATCGGCCGTCGCGTGGTTCGCGGCCCAACGCAGGTTCTCGACCGTACCGGCGATACGCGTGAGCGAGTTCTCGGCACCCTCCAGGCGCTCCCAAGAAAAGTCGAGCGGCGAGCGATAGCTCGTCTGCAGCATCAGCAGGCGCAGGGCGGCAGCGGAGTGCTGCTCGAGGACCTCGGCCAGCGTAAAGAAGTTGCCGAGCGACTTGGACATCTTCTCGCCGTCTACCAGCAGCATGCCCGTGTGCATCCAGGTGTTGGAGAAGCCCTGGTGCCAGGCGCAGGTGGCCTGGGCGCACTCGTTCTCGTGATGCGGGAAGGCAAGGTCGGAGCCGCCGCCGTGGATGTCGATCGGAGTGCCCAGGTAGCGATGCACCATGGCGGCGCACTCGGTGTGCCAACCGGGACGGCCCTCGCCCCAGGGGCTCGGCCAGCTGGGCTCGCCGGGCTTGGCGGCCTTCCACAGGGCAAAGTCGAGCGGGTCGTTCTTGTCCTCGTTCTCCTCGATGCGCGCGCCAACCATAAGGTCGTCGATGTTGCGGCCCGAGACCTGACCATAGTTGGGATCGCTGCGCACGGCAAAGTACACGTCGCCGTTATCGGCTGCGTAAGCGTGGCCCTGCTCGATAAGCGTCTTGATCATGGCGATCATGGGGCCGATCTCCTTGGTGGCGCGGGGGCGCACATCGGGATCGAGCACGTTGGCGGCGCGCATGACGCCGATGAACTTGTCGGAGAACTCCGTCGCGACCTCGGCGGCCGTACGGCCCTGCTCGTTGGCGCGCTTGATGATCTTGTCGTCGACATCGGTGAGGTTCTGGGCGAACGTGACCTCGTAACCGCTCGCGATGAGCCAGCGGCGAATCACGTCAAAGCTGATGAACGTACGGGCGTTGCCGATGTGGATGTTGTCGTAGACCGTGGGGCCGCACACGTACATGCGGACCTTGCCGGACTCGATGGGCTGGAACTCTTCCTTTTTATGGGTAGCGCTGTTGTAGATACGCATTCGTTACTCCTTAACGGTTTTCTGTAGCAGGCAGACGGCCCAGGCGCCGATTCCCTCGCCCTGGCCTTCCCAACCGAGCTTTTCGGTCGTAGTGGCGGCGACGCCCACGTTTTCGACGTCAACGCCCAGGGCATGGGCAAGGTTGGCGCGCATGGCATCGCGATGCGGGGTGATCTTAGGCTGCTGGCAGGCAATGGTGCAATCGGCATCGACAAACTCAAAGCCCAGCTCACGCGCATAGTCCATCACGCGGGCAAGCAGCACCATCGAATCGGCACCCTCGTAGGCGGGATCGGTGTCGGGGAATAGCTTGCCGATGTCTCCCCCACGGCAGGCGCCCAGAATGGCGTCGGCCAAGGCGTGCGCGAGCACATCGGCATCCGAGTGGCCCAGCAGGCCGCGCTCGTAGGGAATGTCGACACCGCCGATGATACATCGACGCCCCTCCACCAGACGGTGAACGTCGTAGCCATGGCCAATGCGCAGGTTACTGAACATGGGGAAGGTCCTCTCCCTCGGCCATGCGGCCAAGCAGAATCGCGGTTACGGGACGCAGGTCCTCGGGCACCGTCACCTTAAGGTTATCGCGTGGGCTCTGGACGCAGCGGACGCGCCCACCCATGCGCTCGACCAGCGATGAATCGTCGGTACCGATAAAGCCCTCGGCGATAGCAGCGGCGTGAGCGCGCTTCATGGCGTCGACGCTAAAAATCTGCGGCGTCTGCGCGGCCCAATAGAGCTCGCGCGGCGGCGTCTCGACGATATTATCGCCGTCGACGATCTTGAGCGTGTCGATCGCGGGCTGACCGCACACGACACCGTCGAGCGAGCGGTCGCCCATGAGCACGTCGATAGCGTGGTCGATGGCCTCGGTCGTAATGAGCGGACGAGCGCCATCGTGGATGGCAACGTATTCAAAGCCCGCCGGAACCGCATGCACGCCGGCACGAGTGGAATCCTGACGGGTATCGCCGGCATCGGCAAAGCTGATGGGCGTGTCATAGTCAAACGGGTCGATGGCCAGGCGGCGCATCTCGGCACGGCGCTCGGCAGGACAAACCACGACAATGTGGCCGACCTTATCGCTACGATCGAACGCGCGGATGGACCAGCTCATGAGCGGACGGCCCGCCACGTTAACGAGCTGCTTGCCGCCGGGATTTCCAAAGCGCTGGCCGCTGCCACCGGCAACGACCACGGCGCATACGGGCGCCATTATGCGTTCCCCTGTTTGGTGCCCTTCATGCGGTACAGCGAGTCCGCAAGAATGGCAGGGTTGTTGACGCCAAAGTCGCCCAGGCGCTCCGGATCCTCGCTGATGTCGTCCATGAGCTCCTGCAGCGAGCCGTACTCGTCGACGATCTTCTCGGCCACGCCGTCGCGTACGACGGACACTCGCGAAAGCGTGCGCAGGCCCAACGGCGTCATGACGGAGTCCTCGTCCAGGTCGTCATAGCCCAGAACTGCCGCCACGTGCTGCGGGTCGGACAGGTCCTTAGGCGTCATGCGAGCGAGCTCTGCACGAATCTTCTCGGCGTTTGCCTCGGAGGAATCGCTCGCGTAGTCGCGGATCATCAGGTCGTATTCGGTATCCATGCTGGAACCGGCGAGCTGCTCGAGCTGCATCTGCACGAGCTTGCCCTGGTTGCCCAGCTTGACGATGCAATCCTTAAGCTCGGTCTTTGCCTGCTGCATGATCTCGAAGCTCGAGAAAATACCGGTAATGTCGGCGAGCGTAACGTAGTCGTCGAGCTCGAGGGCCGTCAGGCGCAGCAGGGAGCGGTCGAGCGACTGACGAGTAGTCTGAAGCGTGGCGACGAGCTGGTTGACCGAGCTCATGATGGTGGTGACGGGCTGGATCTCGTAGCTCTTGCCGTGAACGTACACGTTAACGACGGCACGACGGGCCGAGACCGAGATCACGATGGCATCGGTGAGCACCGACATGCGAGCGGCGGTGCGGTGGCGCATGCCCGTCTCGCTCGTGGCAAGCGAGGGATCGGGATTGAGGTGGAAGTTGGCGCGCAGGATCTGGGTGAGGTCGCCGTCGATGACGATGGCACCGTCCATCTTGGAGAGCTCGAACAGACGGTTCGAGGTGAACGAAATGTTGAGCGGGAAGCCGTCGTTACCGGCAGCGAGCACGTTTTCGGTGTCGCCGACGCAGATAAGGGCGCCCAGGTGACCGGCGATGATCATGTCGAGGGCGGTGCGGATCGGCTGACCAGGTGCCGTCAGGCGGATGGCCTGTTCCATACGCTTTTGCAGCTCGTTCTTATCCAAGGCATCGCTCCCATCGTATACGCTCCATAAACGCTAAATAGTTTCTCACGGTTTGTCCCCGCGGCGCTTGCGAAATCCGATGCTTACAGAATGAGCGAACACAGCTGAGAGCCCAACCCAAATGGGCTGCTTATGTGGTAGCATCTGGATTCGCATAAATGAGGGAGTAGTCGCGTGACCGGATTCGCCTCCGGTGGCGCGGTAAGTCAACACACTGGCCGATGCGGCCTGGCTTGCCTTAATGAACGAGACTCGTGGCTGTGCGCGCAACGCGTACGCCACGGGTCTTTTTTGTTATTCCCTCAAGAGGTACACGCGGGCCCGCCCGCAGAGAGGGAGCCAAGCCATGGGACTCGCCGAGCTCGTATTGCTCGCCATCGGCCTTTCGATGGACGCCTTTGCCGTTTCCATCTGCAAGGGCCTTGGCATGAAAAAGATCAACCTTAAGGTCGCCGTGGTGCTCGGCCTGTTCTTTGGCGGCTTTCAGGCTGGCATGCCCGTAATCGGATGGGCGCTTGGCAGTCAATTCATGGGCATCATCGGACCCATAGACCATTGGATCGCCTTTATCCTTTTGGCCTTTATCGGCGGCAAAATGCTGTGGGAGGCCTTTACCGAGGACGAGGATGAAGGCGACGGCAAGGATGCCGAAAAGATTGACCTGGTCGAGTACCTAATCCTCGCTATCGCCACCTCAATCGACGCCCTAGCCGTGGGCATCTCATTTGCCGCGCTCTCGGTCGACATCGTGCCCGCTGTATCGCTTATCGGCGTCACAACGTTTATCTTCTCCGTTGCCGGTGTGGCGATTGGCCACACCTTTGGTGCGCGCTACGAAAAGCCTGCCACCATCGTGGGCGGCGTCGTGCTCATCCTTATCGGCCTCAAGATTCTGCTGGAACACTTGGGTTTTTTGGCGCTGTAAAACACCCTTCAAAACTAAACGCCCGGGCAAGGTCTCATGCAGAGTTTTGCATGAGGCCTTTTCATGCAGACTTTTGCATGTCATACTGATATGCAAAAGTCTGCACGTTAGGAGATCGCCGTGGATACCCTTCCCATCACCACACCGCGCCAAGCTGGCATCTACGTGCGCCAGGCACGCGAGGCTCAGGGTCTCACCCGTGCGACCCTCGCCAAAAAAGCCGGTGTTTCGGAGCGCCTGCTCGCATCGCTCGAGCTGGGAGATGCCACGGGTATTCGGCTCGACAAGCTGCTGACCGTCTTTAACGCACTCGGCATAGGTCTCTTCGCGCAAAGCGATAACGACTCCATCGCATCGCCCTCCGAACATCCGACGACGATAGTGAACCTCCCTATCGAGAACTCGAATACCCTGCCAAAGCCAAGCGTAGGCAGACGACCCACTCGACAAGGAACGCCATCTTCCTATGGTGCCTTGCTGGCCCAAATCGCAGCCGAGCAAGGCCTTTCCGGCACTTCAAACCTCTCCTTTGGCTGCAAGGTTGTGAAATAAATGGCAGAGATGGAACTCGCGACCCTCATTTGTGGCGAAATCGCCGGCACTCTCCGGCAAGACGAGCATGGACTTTGCAGCTTTGCATACGCCCCAACCTATCGCGGAGCACCGTTATCGCTAACAATGCCGCTTTCCAATCGCACGTATGGCCATAACATCGTCCGCCCGTTCCTATTTGGCCTTTTGCCCGACAGTCAAGAGCAGCGTCGCGCTATTGCCACCGAGCATGATGTTGCATCCAACAACCCCGTCGCCCTCTTGTGCCATATCGGTCTTGACTGCGCGGGGGCCGTTCAGTTTTGTCGAGCCGATCAATTAGACGCCGCCCGCGGCAGGGTCTCGGCATACCGCCCGCTTACCAATTCTCAAATCGCTCACAAGCTCAAAGCAATTCGCGATGACGAAAGAGAGGCATGGATGGGCTCCAACGAAAGCTGGTCCCTGGGCGGCAATCAAGGCAAATTTGCACTAGCTTGGCATGATGGCCAATGGTGCGAATGTCTAGGATCATCCCCCACTACCCATATCTTCAAAAACGGTGTCGTTGGGTTCAAACATCAGGCCTTAAACGAATTCGTCTGCATGAAAACGGCTCGGCGTGTTGGCATTCCAACTGCCAACGTCTCCTATTACACATTTGAAGACGAAGCCGCGCTCGTCGTTGAACGGTACGACAGAATGGTCAATAGCAGCGGAAATATCGAAAGGCTGCATCAGGAGGACTTTTGCCAGGCGCTCGGTGTATTGCCAAGCCAGAAATACACCGCCGACGGAGGACCAACTACACGAGACATCCAAGAACGACTGGTTAACACAGTCCCCCACCACATGAATCTTGTGCTTTTTACCTATATGTTGTTCTATAACGCCATTATCGGAGCGCCTGACGCACATGCTAAAAACTACTCGCTCATCCTAGGCAAAGGCACAAACGCGGCGCTCGCACCCATGTACGATGTCGCATCGGGCTTAGCATACGAACGTATGCGGCGAAAAGCGCGCCTTGCCATGAGCGTTGGCGGCGAAAATCGTGTGGGGCGCATCGGTTCAGGCGCTATCCGCCGATACCACGGTATGGGCGACCCCGCGCTGGAGGCGGCACTCACCGATGCCGGGCTATCCGAGAAGTTTTGCTTTGCGACCATGATGGACCTCGCCTACGAGGTACCCATTTGCATGGAAGAGGTCATGGACGAATACGCCGACCTGCCCGGCATGGCGGACCTGCGCGAGCATATGCTCGGCCCCGTCCGCGAAAACTGCCAGCGCACCCTCGACCTCATCAAGGCGGATATAGGCTAGGTGTCCGTAATTTGCCATTTCCCAAAAGAAGAGAGGGGGCACCCGTCGCAAAAGCTCGGGTGCCCCCTCACGTAATGTCATTTGCAATCCGCTAGCACGTGGCTCGGACTGCTGCTAGCGCAACCTTTACGCGGCAAGGCGCTTGAGGACGTCGACGAGCAGCTTGTAGAAGCGCTCAGCAGAAGCGAGCTCCATGCTTTCGTCCGGGGTGTGAACATCGGAGAGCGTCGGGCCCACGGCGATGGCGTCCAGGCCGTGCAGGGCCTCGGCAAACAGGCCGCACTCAAGGCCGGCGTGAATGGACTCGATGCGCAGCTCGGAACCAAAGAGCTCGCGATAGCTCTCGACAAAGACGTCGCGGACCGGCGAATGCTCAGCATAGCTCCAGCCGGGATACTCGAACTCAAACTTGGCGTCGAAGCCCAGGACATCGGCCAGCGTCTGCAGGCGGTCCTTGAACTCGTTCTGCAGCGAGGTGATCGAGGAGCGCGGGGACAGCATGATCTTGACCTCGTCGTCAGAAGTGGCAACCACACCGATGTTGGAGGAAACCTCGACGGAGCCGTCGGTGGCGACGTTGCGGCGAATCACGCCGTTAGGGGCAAGACGCAGGGCGCGGATGAGGGCAAGCGCGGACTTCTGGTCCATGGCCTCGACCTCGGCGTCGTCGGCAATCTCGACGGTGCAGGTAAAGCCGGGGTCGAAGACTTCGAGCTCGGCAGTGACGTCGGCGATGATGCCCTTTGCAATCTGGGCCGCGGCCTCGGCGGCAGCGTGATCAGCGTAGACCAGCTCGGCCTTGCACTCACGGTTGATGGCGTTGTCCTTGGTGCCGCCGTTAAAGCTAACGATGGCGGGCTCGCCGGCAACCATCAGGCGGTCGATGATGCGGGCCATGATGAGGTTGCCGTTGCCGCGCTCCAGGTGGATGTCGGCGCCGGAGTGACCACCCAGCAGGCCGGAGATCTCGAGCGTAAGGGTGCTGCCGGTCTTGTGCTCGCGCACGATCGGGCAGGTGTAGGTAACGACGACGCCGCCGGCGCAGCTGACGGTGGCAACGCCCTCTTCCTCTGAGTCAAGGTTAATCATGGTGCGGGCGCTAATCTGGGACTTGTCGAGCGTCTCGGCGCCGACCAGGCCGGTCTCCTCGTCGGTGGTGAACACGCACTCGAGGGCCGGATGGGCAATCGAATCGTCGTTGAGCACGGTGAGCATCAGAGCGACAGCGATACCGTTGTCGGCGCCCAGCGTGGTGCCGTTAGCGGTGAGGACGCCGTCCTTGACGACCAGGTCGATACCGTCGGTCGCAAAGTCGTGCTCAACGGAACCCAACTTGTCGCAAACCATATCGATGTGGCCCTGCAGCATCACGGTCGGGGCATTCTCGGCGCCGGCAGATGCAGGCTTGCGAATGATGACGTTGTAGACCTCGTCCTGATACACGTCGAGGCCGCGCTCCTTGGCAAACGCAACCAGGAAATCGCTGATGCCCTTCTCGTTGCCAGACCCACGGGGGATCGCGCTGATCTCCTCAAAGAAATGGAACAGCTGGGCGAGCTCGTAGCCGGTAATCTTGTAGTCCATGGTGCCTCCTTGGCGCAACTGGTTAGACAGTAAGACATGCGACTTGTATATTCCCAGACTTTGCGTGCATAAACCAGTCGAAAACGCCGAGCGCCCTCGCATCATCGGCTAACGGCGAGGAAACGCCACTTTATCAAGATAAAGCATGTTAGACGGGCCGTGCCGAAGGGACGTTGGACCCTTCAACCAACTTCAACGCCTGTTGAACATTAATGCATACACCATTGGTATGTTTGATGAGATTTTTGTCCTCTGTCACGACGTAATCGGCATCAATGCGATTGGCGACGCCCAGCATCAGGTCGTCCTCAAAGTCGTTGTGATGATACTTGAACACAAAGGAGTCGAAGACCTCGTCTGCACCGACCGGCGCGATGAGGGCGAGCTCGCGCATCTGCCGAACGCATGCCCAGGCCGTTTCGTCCGCCGCCGCAATGGCGTTATCGCTCAGCGAACCATTCTTCCTTCGACACTCCCTCTTAATCGCCGCCGAGACAAGATACGAGACATCTTTGACCGAAAGAGACGAGGCAAACAGGGCAATCTGCTCCGAGACATCGGCAATCTCGAATAGATGGGCAACATCCGCTGTCCGGTCCGACCTTCCAGAAAAGTAATCCATCCATACGTTAGTGTCGATGAGCAACTTGAGAATGCCGTCTGCACTCATAGCTCCACCCACTCGGGATAGCGCTCCGCCATTGCTTCCTCATAGAGGTCGTCATAGTCTCCCGAGAACTCAGGGATGGGGATGCCGTATTTGAGGCACGAATCGCGAACGATATGGCTGCCTTGCGCGGCCCTTGACTCCATGCGCCGGGGCCCCACTCCGTCAGAAACCGGAGCCGCCGCGTCTCCCTTCGAGGGCATGCGTCCGTTAACGACCAGATACTCCCAAAGTGTCCGAACGGCTTGCGACGGCGTCATACCAATATGCGCCAAAACGGCATCTCCGGCTTCTTTGAGATGGCTATCTATGCGCACGTTCATCTGAATAGATTTTTTATCGAGCAATTCGGCTTCCATGTCTCATCCTTCAGGTTGCTATACATCATTCTGAACTTAGTATAGCATCCACAAGAGCGCAGCAATACCTTACCGGGAGGTGTAGTGGCTTACATTTTCCCGGTAAGCACCAACCTCGAACAGCTTCCCACCATGGCAGAGATTAAGACTCAAATGGGCTAACCTTGCGGCGTCTACAGCTCAATCACTTCATCGCAAGCCTCAAGCAATTCAGCATCGTGCGAAACTACAATTACGATATGATCTTTTTTCTTCTGCTGAAGAATCTCAATAAGCGCTGATCGGCTTGCTCTGTCGAGCGCCGATGTCGGCTCGTCGAACAGCATGGCGCTCGGATTTTGAAGAAGCAGCCTGATGATGGCAATCTTTTGCTTCTCCCCACCCGATATATTTTGTCTACGCTCGTCAAGGATAGTCTCCAGACCGTTCGGCGCCACTGATACCATCTCCCGCAGCCCAAGATCGTCAATGTATTTGTTTAGCTTATCAGTGTCCTGACTAGGCGAGAGAAGCATTAAGTTTGCTTCGATGGTATCCTCCAAAATCGGTGGTTCTTGTTCGGCAACCCCGATGTTTTTCACACGCAATGCATAGCGATCTATCTCAAGTTGGTCTATCCCGTTGTACAAAACAGAACCCGTTGTGTCATCTGGATACGTCCCCAAAAGGATTTCAAGCAAAGTGCTCTTACCGATCCCATTTGCCCCAGAGATTCCATACAGCATTCCTTTTTGAAAATATAAACACCGACCGACAAAAACTGTCTTATCGGTTCCAGGATAGGAAAAACCAACCTGCCTGCATTCGATCTCGTTCACTTCATCAAGTTGAGCTTCTCCGTCTTGCTCTTCTTGAATGTCCCAAATTCTGCGGAGTCGCTTGTAAGATACGCGGCTGGCCTGATAATCCTTCCCCCATGTAAGGAAGTACTGTATAGCCGCGCTTAGACTTCCATAATATCCCACTACAGTTACAAGATAACCAGGTAGAAGCCTGCCGTCAGCAACTTCGATAGCTCCAATAACCAGCAGAACGCCCTGAGCCAGTGACCTGACGATGGAATTACTCAGTGTAAACCCGGAGGTAACTTTTTGGTTGGCGAGGATGGTGGGATACAGTTCATCAAAAGCAAGGGAAAGCTTATCCCTAAAGCGCCTAAAAAGAACGTGCCTACGAAGAAAGGCGACTTTATCCAGCTGATCTTGCAACCGTGAAAAGAAGCGCGCAGACTGCTCCTGCATATCGAAACTCTTATTGAACAGACCTTGCCGGAAAACGCAGTAAAGCCCCCCTCCCACCGCCACCAGAGCTGCGCACACCAAACCCAAGCGGGCATTTAGAATCAACAAAACACTGAAAATCGTTAAGAGCGAGACGGCGTTGCTTACAACCTGAACAATGGAACCAATTACAAAGATGATGAGGTCGTTTGCATCATGGTTAATCTGCTGGTTATAGTACGACGCATCAAAATGGACAAAGAACTCCTGTGGGAGACGCTTGATGTGTTCAAGTGTGTCGAGGTTGAGCCGATAGCCCGCGTGCGACTGCAAATTTACATAGAGCATCTCTGATAGATAGGTCAACGCCGCCTGCCCAATCTGCAAAGTCGCAAGCAGGAAACAGAGCAATGCGACCCGTCCCAACCGAACGCTGCTGCCAATGGCTAGCTGATTGATAATGACCCCTGTGAAAAGGGGGGACGCTAGTGAAATGACCCCAATGCAAACGCTCACGGCAAGATACCCCCAGAACAGGGCACAAAGTACGTATTTCCCACAAAGCCTAAGCATGGGCTTCGGCCGCCTCAGCCGTTCGGCTCGCGTCCTCCATCATTTTCGACAGCAGCATCTTTTGCTCTGCATCGTAACGGAAAGACACACATTGTTTTTCGTCGCCATTCAAGGCGTGGTTCGGACATCCACCCATACACATGGGAAAAGCAAAACAATCATGGCATTCCGGATCATCAGGCTCGTAGGACATCCATCGAATCATGTTGGGAGTCAGCATGGGTCGCTCGAAAATTGAACCGACCTTGCGCTCGCTTCTTCCGATATCATCCCAGCACTTGTAAAGATTTCCCAAGGGGTCAATGACATAGGAGTTAATTCCGACCGCACAGCAGATACCGAGGTTCGTTCCACCAAAGGGGCGCACTTTGAACCCCCTGCCAATCGCCTGCCTGTAAAACTCGGTTTCCTCACGTGAAAACTCTTTAACTGTGAAACAATGGCTATCGTTTGTACAGACATCATTAATGTTGTCGACTGGAGCAAGGTAGAAATGGACCTTGTTCTTGAGGCCACTGTTTTCTAGATACTCGAGAAGTTCAAACGCCGTATCGATGTTCGTCTTGTCAACGTTGCTGCGTATCGATATCTTCAGAATGTCCGCGCAATCTCTGATGTTTTGCAATATCCGCTCGTAGGTCGGCGTGCCGTCATGAAGTATCCGGCGTGAATCATGATCGGTCCTCGAGCCGTCAATGGTAATCTGAGCCGTCTTGACGCCACATGCTACAAGCCTCCTTGCAACATCAGGAGTTAGCAAGTATCCGTTCGTAACGATTGAAGCGCTGTATGTGCACATTGAGCCGATGGCATCCTTGAGAAGCGCTGTGATGCGTTCAATCATGTCGAGGCCAAGCAAGGGTTCGCCGCCATACCAGCCGACGCTCAGGCTCGTGATATTCGGATAATTCTCGAGAACGAACGCAGGAAGTTGATTCACCACGCGATCGCTCATCGTCGTATACTCCTGCCCCTTTTCGTAGCAGTAAGGGCAGCAAAAATTACATGCCATGGTGGGAGCCACCGTCAAACCTAGGCTTGTATTTGAAAAGCGCGCGGCCCGACTCTGTAGTCTCAACTCTGCATACTCATCACGGCTGTCGTCTATGAGCATCCCGCCACGTTTGAGTTCGCGAATTAGATCATCCGCGTCCTCGTAATCCCCCTGGAGTACTCGCTGATACTACTCCGTATATTCCCGATTAAGGGAGAGTATTCCTCCTCCTCGAGCATTCATGATGAGCGTCGCGCCATCGTCACTGTGCTCGACATTAAATCTAGACATCTTCATATACGGTATCCCTCACAACTTTGTACCCATTGTCATACTTGACATTTACAATCATTAGTCCGATTGACTTGGACCACGTCTCCTCGTTTTACTAGCTCAGTCTGCGGTGAACCTTCTGCGAAGCATAGAGAATCGGCACACAGGCAATCACGCTTGCTAACGAAAAGGAAACGACCTCGAGCCCCATTCCGGGAACGCCTACCCCACACGTCCGCATCCAATAGAACATATGCACAGGAATGCTGGTGCCAGGAAATGACATAACAGCGATAAGCCCTGCAAAGGTCACCGTAATAAGTCCTCCCGAAACTAGAGCTTTTTGGCAAAAGCCGGCAAATGCGGTACCGCAAACCACGACGTAGCTGATGTTTATCAAGATATTGGCGACCATCTTCTGAATCAAAAGGAAGATATCAATCGCCTGTCCATGCGCAGAATATATCGCGCAGAGAATCAGCGTGAAGAACACGTAGTAGAACGTAAGGTACACAGAAGAGACGATCACCCTAGACAGGTAAAGCGAGCCCTCAAGTGTGCCTCTCGCACGCGAAACGGCAATGTTCGCGCCATCCCCATGATTGTCGAAAAACAGCCCGACCGCAGCAACCGCGGCAACAGGAAAATAAATCGTGTGCGCAAGGGCAGCGGCAACCGCGCGCTCCGCAGCGCTCCCCACATCAATCAGGTCGAAATAGAAGGGATCTGCGCAAAACCCTACAAAGGTGCCCTCATTCCCCATCGACACCCATGCTCCCGCTCCTGCCAGAACGTACAGAAGCGCAACTCCTAGATAAAGCAGCGTCAACACCATACCGACATGCATGCGCCGCGCGCGAAAAAACTCAGAGCGGAGAACACCTGAAAAACTCATCAGAACACCTCTCTCATTTTAAGCGCCCCAACGGAAATGGCTGTCGCGACGAAAGCCACAGCGACAACGTAGACAAATGTTGAAATCACCCCAACTATCTTGAAGTTCAACGCGCAGATATTCATTAGGTAAAAAACGGGAGAAAGGTAGAGAATTGGGCTCCAAGGACCCGCACCGTTTCCATAGGAGCTGGGAAAAATCGCCATGACGAGGACGGACAACGTCACAACGATTATGCTGGCCGCAGCAACACTTCGCGTTAGCTGGTATAGAGAAAATGTTTCCATAAACAATGCCACGAGAATAATCGCAGCAAGAAAGGCAGGGGTCATATAGCGCAGCGCATCATCCAAGGTAATCGAACCAACGTATTGGAATAATTTGCAAATAAACGCCATTCCATTGAGCGCGATATACGCGAGACAAATATACGTGCCGTGCGTCGTGAATTTGCCCAATACCAGGAGGGAATCGGGAACGCCCCTCGCCTTTGTCACGTCATAACTAGCCGACGAGTAGTCTTGTGCTGCCACGACAACGGCGTAGATGATAACCAACGGAATCCAGAGCACGGTAAAGACCAGTGAGGTTCGCGCGGCCGAACCCGCAATATCGTTATCGTCGACTAGATTTCCGATAAAGCCTATAGCACCACTGACAATTTTTGGGCTATCCCCTGCGACCATAAAAAGCAAAGCGTTCTGTTCGTTTGGAGAGGAGAAGACCGTCAGCAACATTAGAGAAAAGACCACCGCGGCGAAACCATACGCCGCCCGGTTTTTCATTAAACATCGTGCCTCGCTACGAACCAGCGCAAAACAGCTCGCATGCATCATCGGTCGCCCTCACACGCAACTAGGTCGGTATAGTACTCCTCTAAGCTCTGTTTCTCGGTAAAGGCTTCATTGACGCAAATTCCAGCATCTGTAAGCAATCTAACAATCTCTGCCGAACTCTCTTGGTCAGCTTCCACAAAGAGGTCGCGACCGTCGATGTAAACTTTGGAGGAAACACGCCGTCTTAGTTCCAAAAGAGCACTATCGGGTTCTTGAACGCGAAGAACCAAACGCTTTCTGCAATCCGCCTCGATCTCAGCAGCGTTTGCGCTTCGCAGAATGACTCCATGACTTATGAACTCATAGCAGGTTGCAAGCTTATGGAGTTCCTCAAGGTTGTGGCTTGAAATGAGAATCGTTTTGCCAAGTCGCCTGTTGATATCGAACAGCATCTCCCTTACTTCAACGATGCCCATGGGGTCGAGCCCGTTCGTAGGTTCGTCAAGAATAAGAAGATCAGGATCGCCCAAAAGGGCTATTGCCAGATCAAGGCGCCTCTTCATTCCCATCGAAAAATCTCTCGCGCGTTTTCTCCCCGTATCTTCCAATCCAACAAGTCTCAAGATTTCCTCATTACTCAACTGAGGTATTCCCCATTCCATGCATCGAACAAGGAGGTTGTCCGATGCGCTTAGATTGGGATAAAACGCGTTGGTATCAGGCATATAACCGATGCGCGAACGCAAACAGCGAATGTCCTCTGGCTTTGCGTGTCCAAATATGACTAATTCTCCGGAGGTGGGTGCCGTAAGACCATTGATAATGCGAATCAAGGTACTTTTGCCAGCGCCGTTTTCTCCGATGAGACCGTATATCTCACCACGCTCCACGTTCAGGCTAACCGAGTTCAGAGCCACAAATCTACCGTACTTTTTTGTGACGTCGTGCAAGCTCACAAGATAATCTTCCATACAGACTCACCTTCTTTCTCTAAACTTGAGAGAAGAATGATGCTCAGAGCCTGGAGCATAGACAACGGTCTTTATTGTTCACCCCAAACTCCTTGAACGCTTGAAAAGCATGAGCATCATTCTTCGCTGTCCGACGGTTCCTTGTAAGGACCGCTCATCACACGTTGCGCAACACACTCATCTGCTAGAAACGGATGGAGCACTCCTGGGTCGAGCACCTCCTAGCGCAGCCCCCGTGAGCGTAAATCCAGCAGTTGTTGCACATCGGCTCTATGCCGGACGATGGTTCGCTAATCCATTGCATTTCATTCCTCCTTTCTCCATCGTTCAAATCAAAAGTTCCAAAAGACAACTAGAAACGGACCGTGCACGATTGTTTCGAGCACTTGGTGGAGCAACCGCCATGCGCGTAGATGAAGCAGTTTCCACATGCAGGGGCGATGCCGTCATTGGGCTCATTAATCCAAGCCATTCTTCCTCCTTTCTATAATTCTACTGTTTGAATAAGCTTATTGTATTTCGATAATCTTATCAATTCAATACCGGTTACGCCTATAAAAAAGCCCCACGGGGTTTCCGCAGGGCTTTCGTCGAATCTTATCTTCGAGCGCTATTCTTCATTTAGGTCTACCACGTACACGCGTGTAGGTAAACTGCCTGTTTGTCCATCGCCAGCAATCACCCTATTGACGGCACGCTTCGCCCTTTCGGTTGCCAGCTCCTCAAGCTCGCGTTCGTTAACCCTTTTGATAAGGTCTCCGGGCTGGCAATCCAACTCAACGCATATATCGAGCAGAGTCTTAAGTCGGATAGCCTTTATTTTCCCATTCCTGATCTTCGAGATGTTCGCCGGAGTATGTCCTGTCGCACGAATGATATCTGCACTCGTCTTCCCCCGCTGAAGCAGCAGACCCTCTAACTCAATAATAAGATATTCCATAGCGCCCCTAGACTAAGTCTTCCGTCTGTGCTTGAAGCAACGCTCCATATCGCCAGATTGCGGAAAGCGAGAAACATGTGATTGCGCCGAGAACCGCGCCCATATCAAGCGGCATGGTGAGCTCTTCAAACATTGCATACGGCGCGTTGATGAAAGAAAGCGGCCCAATCGCAATCGCCACAAAGCCGGGTGAAGCAACAAGTTCAACCACTACAATAACAACTAGCATCCATCCAAGTGCACTTATCCTTCGGGCGTGTGCAAGAGTAAATGGGGATTCCCCTTTTGCCATGTCGCTGCTTACCCCTCTCAGCGTCATCACGCCAACAGCGCAGATGATTAAATATGCTGGAGGAACGACGATGGAAACTGTATGGGACGGATCGTCTACCGTCCCATCGATAATCATGGCAAGCACCACCGCGGTGACCACTACCATACAGATACAAATCAAGACAAAAAGAATAGTGAATAACAGTCTGAGCCTCTTCCCAAGCCGCTGCATACGATTCAATGATTCCTCGATCTGTTGAGCGCTATTCGCCATCTCAGCCTCCGTCAAGATCGGTGCAGTGATTAAGATTCATTTATTTTATCGACATTCGATTCATTAATCCATTAACGATACATTACTCTTATCGTTCCTGGAAACTCCGCTCCATAAAATGGGGCGTCCCCGTTGCCGGAGACGCCCCTTCTTTATACAAAATAATCCCGAAGATCCCCTACAGCGCGCCGGAACCGGCTTGCATCATGCCGCCGGGGCCCGAGGTCACGCCGCCGCTCACGGGCGCGGCGTTGCCGGTGTGCGGTGCCGCCGGGGCGGTATCGCCACCGAGCGTGCCCGCCGGACGCGGTGCCGGGATCTCGCCCGTGCCGTGGCTAAAGACAAACTTGCCATCGGCCACGTCGCACAGGACGGTATCGCCCTCGCCCCACTCGCCGGCCAGAAGCTCCTCGGACAGCGGGTCCTCGATGAGCTTTTGGATGGCACGGCGCAGCGGACGCGCACCGTTGGTGAGGTCGGTGCCCTCGGCCACGATCTTGTCATAGGCCGCGTCGGTGAGCTTGATGTTCATGCCGTTGGCAATCAAACGCTGACGCAGGTCGTCCACCAGCAGGTGCGCGATCTTGGTGAGATTCTCGCCCGAGAGCTTCTGGAACACCACAATGTCGTCGATACGGTTGAGCAGCTCGGGGCGGAACAGGCGCTTGAGCTCGCCCATCGCGCGACCACGGATCTCACTCGACGTGAGGCCCTGCTCGCCGGTGGTGCCAAAGCCCACGCTCGCATCCTGCGCAATCTCGCGGGCGCCCACGTTGGACGTCATGATGATCACGGTGTTGCGGAAGTCGACCGTCTTGCCCTGGCTATCGGTCAGGCGGCCCTCCTCCAGCACCTGCAGCAAGATGTTGAAGATATCGGGGTGCGCCTTCTCGATCTCGTCGAACAGCACGACCGAGTACGGGTGGCGACGAACGGCCTTGGTGAGCTGGCCGCCCTCGTCGTGACCGACGTAACCCGGAGGGCTACCGATGAGCTTGGAGACCTCGAACTCGCTACCGAACTCGGACATGTCGAAGCTGATGAGCGCATCCTTGCTGCCAAAGAGGTACTCGGCGAGCGTCTTGGCGAGCTCGGTCTTGCCCGTACCGGTGGGACCCAGGAAGATAAAGCTGCCGCCGGGGCGACGCGGATCCTTGAGCGGCGAGCGGCTGCGGCGCACGGCCTTGGCAACTGCCTCGACAGCCTCATCCTGACCGATGATGCGCGTCTTGAGCACGCTTTCGGCCTGCAGCAGGCGGCGACTCTCGCTCTCGGTAAGCGAGGACACCGGCACGCCCGAAGTCACGGACACGATATCGGCGATCTGACTCACATCGATGGTGAGCGGGCTGGCGTCGAGCTCGGCGGTCCAGGCGGCCTTGGCCTCGGCGAGCTCAATCTCGGCAGCCTTCTGCTGCTCGGTGATCTCGGCGGCCTTGTTCATATCGTCGCTCTCGGTGGCCTCCTGCGCGGCGGCCTTGAGCTCCTCTATGCGATGCTCGGCCTCACGCACCGGCTCGGGCGCGCGATTCGCGGCGATGCGAGCGCGGGCACCGGCCTCGTCGATGAGGTCGATGGCCTTATCGGGCAGGAAGCGATCCTGGATGTAGCGGTTGGAAAGGTTCGCGGCAGCCTCGATAGCACCCTGCGTATAGCGCACATGGTGATGCTCCTCGTAGCGCGGCTTGAGCGCGGTCAGGATCTTGACCGTGTCCTCGACGCTCGGCTCCTCGACATCGATGGTCTGGAAGCGACGCTCAAAGGCCGGGTCCTTGGTGAGGTACTTGCGGAATTCCTCGGCCGTGGTGGCGCCGATAATCTGGAAGGCACCGCGCGCGAGCACGGGCTTGAGCATGGAACTCGCGTCGATGGAGCCCTCGGCAGAACCGGCACCGATGATGGTGTGCATCTCGTCGATAAACAGGATGACGTCGTCGGCTTCGGTGGCCTCCTGGATCACGTTCTTGAGGCGCTCCTCAAACTCGCCGCGATACTTGGCACCCGCCACGAGGCCCGGCAGGTCGAGCGTCCAGATATTCTGGTTCATGAGGTTCTCGGGCACGTTGCCGGCTGCAATCTGCTGAGCCAGGCCCTCGACGATGGCCGTCTTGCCCACGCCGGGGTCGCCCAGAATGAGCGGGTTGTTCTTGGTGCGGCGCGAAAGAATTTCCATCATACGCTGGACTTCCTTTTCGCGACCAATTACAGGGTCGAGCTCGCCATCGCGCGCCTTTTGCGTGAGGTTGGTGGCGAACTGCTTGAGCGTATCGGTGCCACTCCCCTTTTGCTGAGAGGCATCCGAGCCGCTAAAGAACGGCAGGCCCGCACCGGGACGACCAGCACCGGCACCAGCGAGCGGACGCTTCTTGTCCTGGTCCTTGGCGGTGAGTTTCTCGATAGCCTTTTTGATGGAGGCGGACGACACACCCAGGCGCATGAGGATGTCCATGGCCATGCCGTTGCCCTCTTCGACGATGCCGATCAGCAAGTGCTCGGTCGACACGTAGGTCTGGTTGTTCTCACGCGCCACACGGAATGAACGCTCCATCACGCTGATGACGAGCGGCGTAAAGGCGAGCTTGGCCGCCTCGGTCTCCTCACTGGGCTCGGGAACCGTGGTCTGGACCTCTTTGAGAGTATCCATGATGTCATCGTAGGAGATGTCGAGCGAACGCAGCGCCTCGGCGGCAATGCCCTCGTCCTCCTTGGCAAGCGCGAGCAGCAGGTGCTCGGTGCCCACCTTATTTGAATGAAGATCGAGCGCCTCCTGTTTGGCCATCGACATGACCTTGCGCGCGCGATCGGTAAAACGGTCTAACATGCTAGTTCCTCTTAGACGAGCTAGTTTTTCAAACGCAAAGCGCCACTCGTGGCGGCGCTTTGGTCTCTTTACCCATATGGAGTATATGTTAACAGCTGGAGGAATATCTATAAACCCGGCTCACATGAATGCAGGTTATGACCGCATCGCGGGACTCACCGCGCGATGCGCGACGGGCGCCCCGCAAGAGAAACCCTAGACGTCTTTCACCACGTCGGGACTCGTCGCACGCGATGCGCGATAGGCATCGGCCTCCTTGGAGACGCGTTCGAGCAGCTCGGATGTATCGACGCCCTCGACTTGCGCGACCGTTTCAACCGTCTGCATGGCGACCGCCCTCAGGTACGCGCACGCGCTGTCCCCCAGCTGCTCGAGGTCTATCTCCTCGCCGCCCTCCCGGGCAAAGCCGACCGCCATCACAAAGCCCATGATGCCCGAGACCAGAAAGCCCACCGCAAAGCTCGAATCTGCCTTGAGCTCTTCTCCGTCAGGGTGGACGATCTCTCTCACGCGGTCGATGATGATCGTATGGATGCCCTGCACGACCTGCTCGGCGGCACCCGCCCTCATGGTGATGACGATGCGCCGCAGCAGGCAGCGGACGTCGCGCCGGTCGAACGCCGAAAGGTCGCCCTCGCTCGAAAAATGCCAGAGGGCATCGGTGATAAGCTCGTTATCCTGCAGCAGCTGGGTCATGGCGATGGCGACGAGTTCATCGAAATCGTGAAAATAGTAGTAAAACGTTCCGCGATTGCACTGGGCGGCGCGGGTCACCTCGCCAACCGACAGCTCGAAGATGCTGTTGTTCTCGATGAGCTCCCAAAACGCCTCGATGATACGGGTGCGCGCATCGGGCGCATCGGCGTCCTTACGCGGTCTCGCCATGCGCCTCACCGCACCCCTGCGCCTTGGCGTTCATGATGAGCATCTGAAGACGGTTCTCCACGTTGGCGAAGCTCACGTCGGGATCGTAGTCGAGCGGCAGGAACTGCGCCGTGGGATACTGCTCCTTGAGCGCATGGATGAGCCCGCGCCCCACGACATGGTTGGGCAGACACCCGAACGGCTGCAGGATCACGAAGTTGCGGCAGCCGCGCTTGGCGTGCTCGAGGATCTCCGCCGGAATCAGCACGCCCTCGCCCGCATCGAACGTATGGTGCAGGATCTTATCGCTCGCGCGCACGAGCTCGGGCATGCGCGTCGGCGGCTCGTAGAGCGGGCTCGACGCGCCCAGGCGGTCGCAACGGTCGTGCGCGAGCTCGAACAGGTTGTCCGCCGTGGCGTACCAGGCCTTTTCGGGCAGCGACAGGTCGACGTGGAACTCGCGCGACTGCGCATGCTTGTAGAAATAGGTCTTGCGGATCACGTCGGTCATGCGCGCCTCGATGACCTCGAGCCCGTTGTCCTCGAGGTAGCGCTCGATCTCGTGGTTGGCGCCGAGATGGAAATTGAGCAGGTACTCGCCCACGATGAGAACGGTCGGATGCGGGTTCGAGCGGTCGTACGGAACGGCGCCCATGATCGCAAGCGCGCGTTTGAAGCCCGTCGCCTGGCCTCTCAGCCCGGAGCGCTCCATGCCCTCGATAACCTCATCGAGCGCGCGGTCGAACGCAGCGTCCGCCGCGCCCTTCTCGAGCTCGTAGGGACGGATGCGCCTAAGCATGGCCTCGAGGGCATCGATCATGGGAAGACCGTAGGCGATCTGGATGCTCGGGCCAAGGCCGAGCTTGAAGCCCGGATGCGCATTGTGGGCATCGACGTCGTCGTTGGTGAGCACCGGGACATAGTCGTATCCCGCGTCGTCGAGCGCGCGGCGCAGCAGGGGCATGTAGTGCGTCAGGCGGCAGTCGCCGATATACTTGCCAGTCACCACGGCGACGTCGTGCGGGTCGTACTTACCGCTCTTGAGTGCCGCGAGCGCCTCGCCGATCACGATTTGCGCGGGGAAGCAGATGTCGTTGTGCACATAGCGTTTGCCCAGGCGGATGGCATCCTCGCGCCCGATATCAAGGGCCTCGGCGCGCACGCCCTGATTGCGCATCGCCGCGGTCATGAGCCTGCAGAACGCATGGGAGGTGTTGGGGACCAGCGCGATCTTGTCGTGCCGGTCGCGCTTGGTGTACTTGACCTTATACGGGTCGTCGAGCGGATGGACCGCGTGCACCCGGGCGCCCTCGGCACGCTCCTCCGCGCGACGACGGTTGACCGACTCGATAAACGAACGCACGCGAATGCCCATGGGACCGGCGACGTCGCTCTCATCGAGCTTGATCATCATCGGAACCTTGGAGCCCATCTCGCCCATCATGCGCGCGATCTCGTCGGTGAGATACGCATCGTGGCCGCAGCCGAAGCTGCCCATCTGCACGAGCTCGAGCTCGGGCGTCGATGCGACGATGACCGCGCACGACAGCATGCGCGCATGGTAGTTGTTCACGATGTCGATGCGGCTGTTGGAAAGGTCGACGTTGCAGACCCCCGGCACCGCATCGGGCGTCAGCACGGGGATGCCGCGCTCAGAGAAGAGCTTGGGCAGCCCGTGGTTGACCAGCGGGTCGTTGTGGTACGGGCGCGAAGCGATCACCACCGCGTAGCCGCCGTCCTCGCGCAGGTTCTCGAGCACCTGCCTGCCGCGCAGCTGCAGCTGGTTCTCAAACGTCTGCTGCGCGCGGTCCGCCTGCTCGGTCGCCTTGGCAACCAGGTCGGCATCGATATCGAAGGTCTCCTTGCACCACGCCTTGAGCTGGCGGTTTCGGTCGCCCTCGTCGTACCAGTGGAACAGCGGAGTATCGAACGGAACGCCGAAACGCTCCTCCGGGTTATCGGAATTGCGCATCACGTAGGGGTATCCCTTTACGACGGCGCACATCCACTCGCTGGTAGAGGCGGTGTTTTCGGTGGGCACCGTCGTGATGATGGGCATGAAGATGCGGTCGACGCCGGCGTCGACGAGATTGCGGATGTGCCCGTGGACGAGCTTGGCCGGGAAGCACACGGTGTCGGATGTGACGTGCGCCAGACCGCGCTCGTACATCGCCTTGGTGCTGCGTCCCGAGACGCGCACCTTAAAGCCGAGCGTGCTGAAGAACGTCGACCAGAACGGCATGGTGTCCCAGAACTCGAGCACACGGGGAATGCCGATCGTGACATCGCGCCCCCCGCAGACGGGAACCGTGGGGTACGACTCGAACAGCAGCTTCTCGCGGTCGACAAAGAGATTGGGGGCAGCCGCGGTCCGGTCGCGCCCCGTGCCGGGTGCCTGTGCCTCGCAAGCACCCTGCGGACGCAGCTCCTCCGCCGCGGGAACCTCGCGCACGAGCTCATCCCATGAGATGGCGCCGCCGCGCGGGCAGCGATTGCCCGTGACGTAAAGCGAGCCGTCGCCAAATGCCACGACCGCGCGCTGGCAGCGGTTGTTGCACCGACGGCAGGTAACGCCGCCGAACTCGCGATGCTCGAAGCGCTCCACGGCATCGAGCCCGATAAACGACGTGCCGGCGTCGCCCTTGCGGCATTCCTCGCGCGCGAGCAGGGCGATACCGATAGCGCCCATCAGCCCCGGGTGGGGCGCACGCGTGACGGGTTTGCCCAGATACTGCTCGAATGCGCGCAGCACCGCGTCGTTTCGGAACGTGCCGCCCTGGACGACGACTTTGTCGCCCAGACGGTTGAGATTTGAAACGCGAATGACCTTGGTGAACACGTTCTCGATAATCGAACGGCAGAGACCGGCCATGATGTCGCCCGGACCCTTACCGCGCCGCTGCTCGGAAACGACGCTGCTGTTCATGAACACCGTGCAGCGGCTGCCGAGAACGGCGGGGGCTTTGGACGAAAATGCCTCGGTCGCGATATCCTCAACGGCTATTCCGAGGTTTTTGGCAAAACCCTCGAGGAACGAGCCGCAGCCCGCAGAGCACGCCTCGTTGACGACGATATCGGTCAGCACGCCGTGGTTGAGCCAGATGGCCTTCATATCCTGTCCGCCGATGTCGAGCACGAAGGTCGTATCGGGAACGCATGCGCACGCGGCGCGGGCGTGCGCGACCGTCTCGACCGTATGGTAGTCAGCGTGGAATGCGCGCGCGAAAAGCTCCTCGCCGTATCCCGTGGTGCCCACGGCATCGATCGCAAGCGTGACTCCCGCTGTCTCCCAGCGGTTCTTCAAGCTGACAAGACCCTGTTGGGCGACGTCGAGCGGTCTGCCGTTATTAGACGCGTAGAACGAATCGACAAGCTCACCCGCCTCATCGACCAGGGCGAACTTGGTCGTCGTGCTCCCCGAATCGATACCGAGCGCCACACGCACCGTCTCTCCGGGCGCATACGCATCCGGACCCTTTGCCGGCGTCTCTTTGCCATGGCGTGCCGTAAAATCCGCCTGCTCGGCAGGTGTGGCAAAAAAGGGCTGGGCAAGACGTCCCTCCCCGCTTGCGGGCGCGACCGTCTCGAGCTTATCCAGCCGGACAAAAGCGTCGGGAAGGTCGATCGGTTGGGACGATGCGAACATGTCGGTCAGCGACAGGGCGGCACCGCGCGCGACCATGATCTGCGGATCGCGCGGGACGATAACCTGATCGTCCGATAGATTCAGTTGCTCCCGGAACACGCGGACCAGCGTGGGGTTGTAGGCGAGCGTACCGCCCTCGAAGATTACCGGCGGCTCGATGTCGATACCCTGGGCCAGACCGCCGATCGTTTGGCGGGCGACCGCGTGAAGCGCCGAAAGCGCCAGGTCGGTGGTAGGAATGCCCTCGTTGAGCAGCGGCTGGATATCGGTCTTTGCGTACACGCCGCAGCGGCCCGAGACCTCGTGGACGGTCGTTCCCCGGCTTGCGAGCTGCTCGAACTCGCCCGATTCGGTGCCGACCCCCATGAGCTTTGCCATCTCGTCGATAAATGCACCGGTACCGCCTGCGCACGAGCCGTTCATGCGCATGTCGGCAACCTCGATGTCTCCCTTATCGTTGGTGCGGAAGAAGATTATCTTGGCGTCTTGGCCGCCCAGCTCGATGGCGCAGCGCGTCTGCGGATAGAACCTGCTGATCGCGAGCGCGTTGGCGACCACCTCCTGAACGTACGAGGCGCCCAGCGCGGTCGCGATATCGCGCGCACCCGAGCCGGTCACCGCAACGCGCAGCGACTCATGGGGAAAGCGCTCGGCGAGCTCGCCGAGCATGGCGCGCACGCTCGCTGTCTGACACGCCCCGTGGCGGCGATATCCCCACCACGCCTCGGTCATATCCTCGTGCATCGCGTAAACTTTGGTCGTCGTCGACCCTACGTCCAGTCCTACTAGCAACGCCATAATGCTCCGTCTCTCGCATTTTTCCTGCTAGAGATATACCACTCTACGTAATACAACAGACTGTTGTATTTAAACTCCGTATAAAAAGCGGCTGCCGAAACGCTTCAGCAGCCGCCGAATGCACCAACAGATTGTTCTGCGCGCTAGCACGTCGGGCAACGGAGCAGCACGGGCCCTCCGGTCATGCGCACCGCTCACGCCCGCAATGTCGCCGAGAGAGCTATCCACGCTTAGGGCTCCAACCAAGCAAGTCGCCCGCGCTCAGCAGATCCCTAAGCGAGCTACTCGCACTCAGAAGCCATAGCCTGCTCCAAGAGCTCGGCATGCTCCTCCTCGAAAACCGTCCCCACAGGGAAGGCGCGACGGAAGACGAAGTGGGAAATCGGACCGGCTACCAAAAGGTTCCACGGCAGCGCCATCACAAAATTATGCGGAATGTTGATCATCCAGATCGCGGGCACGGAATACAGGTTCGCAAGGATGCCGCCGGGCATGTGCGTCAGACCCTCGCAGGCACCGTACAGCGACATGATGATGACCATGGGAACGACCATGCAGGAGCTGACGGCGAGCGTCATGGCAAGTGGTGAGCTCTTGCCCGGCGTGACCAAGTACTTAAAGGCGAAACCCTTGGCGAGCGGGCTGGCGACGAACCAGTCGCAGCACATGGCAAAAATGTAGGCAATGGGGAAGCCGAGCCACGCAGCGGCAACGACCTCGCCGTTGATGGCCCCGTGCTGCAGGGCAACGTTGTAGATGCTCATCCAGAGCACCATGCAAAAGCACATGATAAAGGTGAACAGCAGGCTCTCTCGTTTGTTGATAGGCATAAAGGGCAGATTCCTCTCTGTGTTGTACCGCGGCGCCACGCAACAAAAACGGGCGGGCAAGATGGAGCTGTTGGAACTTCATCTCGCCCGCCCGTGTTACGCGCGTCTGCGACTACTTATGTGGTGGAACCAGCCTAGCACGAAACGCATGCGCTTCGTAAGCGTTGAGTTTATGAAGATGCAGGGCACCGATAATCCCCCGACCCCATAAGTTGCGGTGGAATACGGACTGTTTTGACCCTTTAAGCAACAATTCAGTCCCTATTTCACCGCAACTCATTTGGTGCAAAGTAACCTGTCCCCCTTGCACCAATTAGCTGGTATGGCGCCAGCGAGGGTCGGTGAGGGTTCTCGCCACGCCCAAGCCAACGGGCAGAAACGCCACGATGAGCACTGCGCGCACAAACCAGCCGAGCATGTTGACCGTGTCGAAGGTGCACATGTAATACATAGAGCGATAGAGATACAGACCGGGCACCATAATGACAATCGAAGGCACCGTGAGGGCGATGCGCGGGTAGGTGAGCTTGACTTCGGCCAAGCTTGCCAGCAGACCCGATACCAGCGCGCCGATAAACGCTGCTGCCTCGGGAGGCATTCCCGTGCTGAGGCCCAGGAAGGGAATCATCGTCGGCGCATCGACAAGGGTCAGACGCAGGGTATTGGACACGGCGCCGATCAACCCAGCTGCCGCGGCCATCTTTACCGGGCTGTTGAACATCACCGAGAAGCCGAATACGCCAACGAAGCTCATCACCACGCGCAGGAGCGTAAGAGCAAGCGGCGAAAGGCCGAGCGGCGCAAAGTCGTCCGGCGCCAGGCCAACACACTCGGCAACCATCCAACCTACGAGGGTCGCCATCACAATAATCGATACGGCATATGAAAGGCGCTCGATGCCGCTTCGCATGTCGAGCTTAGCGATGTCAAGGCCTGCCGTAATGAGCGGAAAGCCGGGAATCACAAAGAGCATGGCGCCGATATAGCCTTCTTGGTGCGACATTGCCCCCGGTATGACCTGGCCAAGGCCGAGCAATGCCAGCAGATACGAAACGCAAGCGAGCGCAACACCGGTCGTCAGCGCGCTGAACTGACCAAGGCCTTGCCTGAGAATATGGGAGCGGGCAAAGTTGCCGACACCCGCGCCCACGAACGCGCATGCCATCTCGATAGGGCCGCCGCCGAGCAAAAAGACGAAGGCGCCACAGGCGCAGGCCGCCGCAAGGCCCTGTTGCCAAGGCGCGTAATCAGGTTTTGAACTCTCAACGGTCTTGAGCATCTCGTGATACTCGTGCACCGTGAAGCGACGACCATAGGTCTCGATTTCCTTGAGGAAACTCTCCATCATCCAAATGCGATGAGTATTGACGCCGGTTGTCGGCAGGCTGACGACCTCGTTAAAGCAGTGACCATCTTCGATGCAAGTACACTCAAACGACAGGAGACTTAAGTCAACGTGGATGGTCACACCGAGTACGGCGGCGACACGATTCATGGTATCGCGAACACGCCAGGCACCCGTTCCGCTCGCGAGCATAAGCATACCGGTGCGGCAGATGATGGATGATTTATCGGTGAGCGGCGCATCGACGGCAAGTTCATCGCCTGCCGTCACGATCTGGTGCCAGTCAGTTTTCATATGGAGCGCGCCGGCACGGACACCGTGGTGCATGGGGGCTCTCGAAAGCAGCGAGTCAAGGCGCGAAGGCTGTGAGGGCTCCGCAGATTCGCCCTCGTCCTCGTCGGGCTCTTCATCGACCAGATCAAAGGAATCAAGCGGCGCTGGCTCGCGACGGTCGATCAGCTCCTCGTCCTCATCATCAAAGTAATTGAACTGATCGAGCATGTCCTCTTCGATTGAACGCTCGCTCGCGTCGTCCATATAGACGCTCCCTTCCTACCGACTAACCCCCATCCTAGGCAGCAACGGCTAAAGGAAACATAAAAGAGACAGCTGTCATGCGAGCCATGTGCTCAACAGCCGTTGGGCAGTCGTTTAAGAACGTCCCCAATGACTACATCGATGTTCTAAGTGTCAACCAAGTCAACGCCGCAGGTAGAGGACGGACAGCGAGCGACGTCCAGGGCGAACAATTTGTCATTCAAAAGGCAAGGCATAGACCTTCTGGTCATGCCTTGCCTTTTGAATGACAAATTGTCGCTCTGGGCGGCGCGCAGCGTCGGCCCGTTACGCGGTTTGGAAAAACCGCGTAACTACAAATCCCCTCCGGCGCCCAAAAGCTTGCGCATGACTTGCTCGGGGTTAACTGAGCCGTCGCGCGGGGCCAGGGCGGTGATCTTCTTCTGCATCTTGTACTCGTGCAGCTCGTCCTCGAGCTGGCGCACGCGGGCGCGGAGCTTTTCGTTTTCGCGCTCGCGCTCCTCGGCACGCTCCTTCATATCGAGGATGCGCACCACGCCGGCAAGGTTGATGCCCTCGTCAGTCAGCTGGTTGATGAGCTCCAGGCGCTCGATATCGGCACGCGAATACAGACGCGTGTTGCCGCCCGAGCGCTGGGGGTTCACCAAGCCCTTGGACTCGTAGACGCGCAGAGTCTGCGGATGCATGCCGGTCAGCTCGGCCGCCACGCTGATCATGTACAGCGGTTTGTTCCTATTGTCCTCGGCCATGCTACCTGACCCCTTTCCGTCTCGTTATCGTCCATCATAAGCCCGTGGGCGCGGGCGTGCGCCACGCCCGCCCTAGTATGTCGCCTTGTAGCGGTTGACCTTCTCGCGGTAGTCGCGCGTGTCGGCCTCGCGCAGCTTGGTCATGGCATCGCGCTCGTCATCGGACAGGTTCGTGGGAACCTGCACCTTGATCTCGACGAGCAGCGCGCCTGTGCGGCCACGGTGCTTAACATCGGGCGCGCCCATCTCCTTAAAGCGGAACTTCTTGCCCGTCTGGGTACCCGCGGGCACCTTTAGACGAACCGTCGCACCGCCGGGCGTCGGCACGTCAACCGTGCAGCCAAGCGCCGCCTCATAGACCGAGACCGGTACCTCCATGGTCACGTCGGCACCTTTACGCTTAAACAGTGGATGCTCCTCCACGTGCGTGGTTACGACCAGGTCGCCGCGCTCGCCGCCGGCAACGCCATACTCGCCGCGACGCTTGTAGCGCAGCTTGCCGCCGTCGACCGCACCCGCAGGCACCGAGACCGTGATGGTCTGCTGCTCGCCCGTCGAGGGAATGCGGTAGGTGACCTTGTGCGTCACGCCGCGAAACGCGTCCTCGGCCGTCACGTCGACAGTCAGCGACAGGTCGCCGCCCTTGCGAGCACGGCTGCGACCCGCGCCGGCACCGGCAGCGCCCGCAGCCCCGGCAAAGCCCGAGCCCCAATCGCTGCCCCAGGCGCCGTTACCGCTAAAGATGCTGTCGAAGATGTCGCCCCAGCCGCTGGCACCCGCGCCGGCACCGTAGCCGCCGCCATACGCGCCGCCCGCGCCCGGCATGCCGCCAAACATGAGCATCTGGTCGTACTCTTTGCGCTTCTTCTCGTCCGAAAGCGTCTCGTAGGCCTCGCTAATTTCCTTGAACTTGGCCTCGTCGCCGCCGGCATCGGGGTGATATTTTTGCGCGAGCTTGCGAAACGCGCTCTTGATCTCTTTGTCGGAGGCGCTCTTGGATACGCCCAGGATGTCATAGAAGGTTTTGCCTGCAGCCATCGTAGCTCCTCTCCTGTTTCATCCGCCGCCCAGCGGGCGGCGGCTCATGCTTTCATATGGCACTAGGCCAGAAAGGGCCCCGGGTGTTGCCCCGGGGCCCTTCTCAATTACTCCTCGGTGCTCTCGGCCGTATCGGCCGCAGCATCCTCGGGCGCCGCTTCGGGCTCCGGTGCGGGGCGCTTCTCGCCACCGTAGGTCACCGTCACCATCGCGGAACGCAGGATGCGATCCGCCATGCGGTAGCCCTTCTGGTATACATCGTTGACGGTCTCGTCGTACTGCGATGCGTCCTCGACGCGACCCACGGCCTGATGCTCGAGCGGATCGAACGCCTCGCCCTTGGGGTCGATGGGCTCAACGCCCTCGTGCGCAAACACATCGAGCAGCTTGGCATGCACCGCGTCGACACCGTCGACGAACTGCTTAAAGTCGTCGGCAAGCTCCTGGCTGCGGGCATGGTCGATCGCACGCTCGATATCGTCGACCACCGGCAGCAGCGCAGTGACGAGCTTCTCGGTCGCGCGCTCGCGCTCGGCGATACGCTCGTTGGCGGTGCGGCGACGGAAGTTCTCCCAGTCGGCCTGCAGACGGGCGGTGCGCTCGGTGGCGTCCTTTGCCTTGTCCTCGGCGGCCTTCTGAGCCTCTGCCGCAGCATCGAGCTCGTTGCGCACGTCGGCAAGCTCTTTCTGAGCCTGCTCGAACTTGAGCTTAAAGTCGTTGTCGGCGGCTTCCTCACCGGCGCGGATAGCGGCTTCCACCATCTCGTCCTCGGTCATCGTCGCCTCCTTGTTGGAATCCTCTACTTGGTTCTCGGCAGCCTCGGCGGCCGGGGCCTCGTTGGCCTCGGTAACGTCTGCGGCCTCTACGGGAATCTTCACGTCCTTCTCCTCAGAGTCAACGGGGGCGGCACCAACGGCGGCCGCCTCCGTGCGAGCTTTACGAGCGGACATGATTACTTGTCCTCGTCGTCCACAACCTCGTAGTCGGCGTCGACAACATCATCGTCGGCAGGCTGGGCGCCTGCGGCACCGTCGGTCTGCTGCTGAGCGTCGGCGTAGACAACCTGGGCCAGCTCGTAGGCCACGGACTGCAGGGACTCGCCGGCGGCCTTGATGGCCTCGACGTCAGAGCCCTCGAGCGCCTTCTTGGCGTCGGCGATAGCGGCCTCGGCCTTGGACTTCACGTCGGCGGAAACCTTGTCACCCAGCTCGTTGAGGGTCTGCTCGGTGGAGTAGCACAGGCTGTCGGTCTGGTTGCGAACCTCGACCTCTTCCTTCTGCTTCTTGTCCTCCTCGGCATGAGCCTCGGCGTCCTTGACCATACGATCGACTTCGTCATCGGAAAGCGCGGTGGAGCCGGAGATGGTGATCTGCTGCTCCTTGCCGGTGCCCTTGTCCTTAGCGGAGACCTTGACGATGCCGTTGGCGTCGATGTCGAAGGTGACCTCGATCTGCGGCACGCCGCGGCGGGCAGCCGGGATACCGGTCAGCTGGAACTTACCGAGCGACTTGTTGTCGCGAGCAAGCTCGCGCTCGCCCTGGAGCACGTTGATCTCGACGCTGGTCTGGTTGTCGGCAGCGGTGGAGTAGACCTCGGTCTTGGAGGTCGGGATCGTGGTGTTGCGGTCGATCATCTTGGTCATGATGCCGCCCATGGTCTCGACGCCCAGCGACAGCGGGGTAACGTCGAGCAGCAGGATGCCCTCGACGTCGCCGGTAAGCACGCCGCCCTGGACGGCAGCGCCATCGGCAACGACCTCGTCGGGGTTCACGGACATGTTGGGCTGCTTGCCGGTCATGGTCTTGACGAGCTCTTGGACGGCGGGCATACGGGTGGAACCGCCGACGAGGATGACCTCGGTCAGATCGGAGAGCTTAAGCTTGGCGTCGCGCAGGGCGTTGGTGACAGGCTGCTTGCAGCGCTCGAGCAGGTCGCGGGTGATCTTCTCGAACTCGGCGCGGGTCAGCGTGTAGTTGAGGTGCAGCGGGCCGGACTGGTTCATGGTGATGAACGGTAGGTTGATGGTGGTCTGCTGGGCGGCGGAGAGCTCCTTCTTGGCGTTCTCGGCGGCCTCTTTCAGACGCTGCAGGGCCATGGGGTCCTGACGCAGGTCGACACCGTTCTCCTGCTGGAACTTATCGGCCATCCAGTCGATGACGCGCTGATCCCAGTCGTCGCCGCCCAGGTGGTTATCGCCCGAGGTGGACAGAACCTCAAACACGCCGTCGGCGAGGTCGAGGATGGAGACGTCGAAGGTGCCGCCGCCCAGGTCGAAGACCAGGATGCGCTGGTCGGTGCCCTGCTTGTCCAGGCCATAGGCAAGAGCAGCAGCGGTCGGCTCGTTGACGATACGCTTGACGTTGAGGCCAGCGATCTTGCCGGCGTCCTTGGTGGCCTGACGCTGGGCGTCGTTGAAGTAGGCCGGGACGGTGATGACGGCGTCGGTAACGGTCTCGCCCAGATACTTCTCGGCGTCAGCCTTCATCTTCGCGAGCGTCATGGCGCTCACCTGCTCGGCGGTGTAATCCTTGCCCTCGATGTCGACGACGGCACGGCCACCCTGGCCCTCCTTGACCTCATACGGCACGGTCTTGATCTCAGAGGTGCACTCGGAGTACTTGCGGCCCATGAAGCGCTTGATGGAGAACACGGTGTTCTTGGGGTTGGTGACAGCCTGGTTCTTAGCGGCCTTACCCACGACGCGGTCGCCGTCGGCACGGAAGCCCACGACGGACGGGGTGGTGCGGTCGCCCTCGGCGTTCACGATAATGGTCGGAGAACCGCCCTCGAGGACGGCCATAGCGGAGTTAGTAGTACCAAGGTCGATACCAAGAATCTTACTCATTAGAAATTCCCTCTCTCTTTTGCGTTCGCGCCGCCTCGACGATCTGTCGCGCGGCGCTTCGGCTTGTCTTTCAGGATGTAGTGTATCCCCTTATGGGCCGGAATATACAAAATCTAAGTCAATTCATATAAGATTTCTTATTGCCGAGAGTTTAGGTTCGCAAATACGCAGGTAGACGCACTGTTTGAGTTCTCGGCAAATCTATCGAGATCTATGTAGAGATGGCTGAGGTTTGCGTCCGGGGGTGCCTGGGGGCCGTCTTGCGGAAAGCTCATCCCGGTTTGAGCGTGGATTCCGGGTCGCAGTTTCCGTCTGAAGGCTCAACCGGAAACCGTATCCCGTTTTGAGAGCTGATACCGGGTCGCAGTTTCCGCTAGCGGGCCCAACCGGAAACTGCGACCCGTTTTTCGGCCAAATAACGGGATGCCCTTTCCGCAGGCGCGCTCAATAGCTCAATATTTCAAGTCACCTTTAGCTAACATTTGCGCAGCTCAACGGCCCCACCTGCGTGTTTTTTAGTAAACCTTGGCATACTCGGCGAACGGTATGAAGATGCCGGCCAGAGGGTATTGCAAACGGTCGCTCCCGTGGTATGTTTTTGCCCGAATCAAACCGGCGCGCATCGCCTGTAGCGTCGGTCAACAGAGAGGAAACTACCATGGCTCATCCCGTAATTGATGCCGACGAGTGCATCGCTTGTGGCGTTTGCGTCGACTCCTGCCCCGCTGGCGTTCTGGAGCTCCAGGACGTCGCTACCGTCGCTGACGAGGACTCCTGCGTCGCCTGTGGCGCTTGCCAGGACGCTTGCCCCGCTGGCGCGATCACCGAGATCGTCGAGGAGTAACAACTCCCCCACTTGCACACTCAAAAGTACACCGTGCACAAAAAAGGAGGCTTCCGCATCGCCGCGGAGGCCTCCTTTTGCATGTGTGGGCAGCTAATTTGGAGCGGGACCCTTGGCAGTTGCGGTGGAATAGTTCCTGTTTTATGTCTTGGATGCCGATTTTAGGAACTATTTCACCGCAACTTATAGATGCGGCGTCGACTAGGACAAATCGTCTTCGTAGGGCATCAGGTCTGCTAGGTAGCCTTTTTCCTTGAGCATCGCCTCGATCTCGTCGAGGGTCTGTTCGTCCTCCGCCGCAATGCGATGGAAGTGGTAGCCGCTGGTCACCGTCAGCAGCGGAAAGCTCTTGCCGCTCTCGATATCGCGCAGATAGCGCTCGACATCGCGACGATTGCGGATGTCCAGGTCGGCCGTAATCTTACCGTACACGCGGTGATTGACAATCACGTTGAGCACGGCGCCGCCGGCGTCGACGATACTCGTGAGCTCATCGCCTGCCTGCTCCACGCTGTGGCGAACCTTGACCAAGCGCGTGGGCACAGCGGGGCTGCTGGGGGCCTCCTGCAGCACGTAGCCGCGATTGGTCGCCACGATATCGTGCCCATCGGCACGCAGCAGGGCAATATCCTGAACCACGATCTGACGGCTCACGCCAACCTCGCGGGCAAGTGCGCTGCCCGAAACGGGCTCCTTGGCCACCTCGAGCACGTCCATGATGGCACGGCGACGCTCGCGGGCGTTCATTATTTACCGTCCAGCAGACGCAGGTGCTTAAGCGAGAGGTCGAGAATCGGGGCGGAGTGTGTCAGCGCGCCCGAGCTAATAAAGTCGACGCCCAGATCGGCCAGGGCGCGGATATTGCTGGCATCCACATTGCCCGAGCACTCGGTCTTGGCGCGGCCGGCGATAAGCTCAATCGCGGCAGCCATATCGTCGTGGGTCATGTTGTCGAACATGATGATATCGGCACCGGCCTCCACGGCTTCGCGTACCATGTCCAGGTTCTCGCACTCAATCTCGACCGTCGTGGTAAACGACGCGTGGGCGCGCGCCATCTCGATCGCGCGCGTCACGCCACCGGCGGCATCGATGTGGTTGTCCTTGAGCATGACGGCCGTCGACAGGTTGTAGCGGTGGTTGCTGCCGCCGCCAATCTCAACCGCCGCCTTCTCAAACACGCGCATGCCCGGCGTGGTCTTGCGCGTGTCGACAAGCACGGTCTTGGTGCCCACGAGCGCAGCCGCCATCCGATGCGTGTAAGTAGCGATGCCGCTCATGCGCTGCAGGTAGTTGAGCGCCACGCGCTCGCCCGAAAGCAGCACGCGCGCGTCGCCGCGCACCTGGCCCACGTGATCGCCGGCGTGCACTTCGTCGCCATCCGAAACATCGAACAACACGGAGCTCTGCGGATCCAGCAGCTCAAAGGTGCGGGCGAACACATCCAAGCCCGCGATGATGCCATCGGCCTTGGCGATAAGCTCCACCGTGGCGGGGCGCGCCGTGGGGCACACGCTCGACGTGCTCACGTCCTCAAAGGTAATGTCCTCGCGCAGAGCCTGCAGAATCAGATCATCGACGACGAGCTTCATGGTAATGGGATTCATGGTCTACTCCTCCACGGCCTGCGTGCCGGCGGCACGGGCCAAATCATCGATTGCCAGGGGGTCGGCACTCAGGGCGCGGTGACGCCCGTCAAGCGCGGGCTCACCGGCCTGCTCCACGGCCAGCGACTCACCGGTGCGCATGTACCACGCGGCGCGGCGGCCCCAAACCAGAGACTCGAGCAGGCTGTTAGAAGCCAGGCGGTTCTTGCCGTGAACGCCATTGCAGGCCGTCTCGCCGGCGGCGTAGAGCTCGGGCATCGAGGTGCGGCCGTCCTTGTCGACCCACACGCCGCCCATAAAGTAGTGTTGCGTGGGTGTGACGGGAATGGGCTCGTCCAGGATGTCGCGGCCGTCTTCCAGACAGCGCGCGCGGATATTGGCAAAGTGCCCGGTCACCACGTCGCGCTCGACGGGGGCAAAGCTCAGCCACTCGTGCTCGGTACCGTCCTGCTTCATCTGCTCGCGAATAGCGGCGGCAACCACATCGCGCGGCTGCAACTCGTCGGTAAAACGCTCGCCGGCGGCATTGAGCAGAATCGCGCCCTCGCCGCGGCAGCTCTCGCTAATCAGGAAGGTGCGACCCGGCTGCGGCGAGAACAGACCCGTGGGGTGAATCTGCACGTAGTCCAGGTGCTCCATCTTAATGCCATGCTCCTGAGCAATGTAGCAGGCATCGCCCGTGAGCTGCGGGTAGTTAGTCGAATGGTCGTATACGCCGCCGATACCGCCCGTAGCCCACAGCGTGTGGCGGGCATGGATCTTAAACGGCTTACCGGCATGCACGTCCTCAGCGGCATTTGCCAGCTCGTCGGCGGGGCGAGCCGAATCGCCCTCATCCACGGCGACGGCGACGACGCCGGTGCACACTGTGGCGCCATCGCGCTCGGCGGTCAGGATGTCGGTCATGGCAACGTGTTCGAGAATCTGCACGTTGTCCAGCTTGCGGACAGCCTGGAGCAACTTGGTTGTAATCTCCTTGCCCGTAATATCGGCATGGAAGGCGATGCGCGGGCGGCTGTGCGCGCCCTCGCGGGTAAAGTCGAGGCTGCCGTCGGCCTTGCGCTCAAAGTCCACGCCCATGGCCAGCAGGTCGTTGATGACCGAGCGGCTCGAGCGAATCATGATGTCGACGCTCTCGCGGCGGTTCTCGTAATGGCCGGCGTGCATGGTGTCCTCAAAGAAGGCATCGTAGTCAGAACCCTCGGGCAGCACACAAATGCCGCCCTGCGCGAGCATCGAATCGCACTCATCGACGGCGCCCTTGGAGAGCATGATTACGCGCGTGCTCGTCGGCAGATTGAGAGCCGCATACAGGCCCGCTACGCCGCAACCGGCAATGACGACGTCACACTCCATATCGGCGTATTGTTTGGTTTCCACAGGAATCCTCTCCCTTGTAATGTGGCATAAGGGATGGCCCCTCATGTCACATTGTCCTAGCGTGCTGCGTACTCGAGCATACGGTCGAGCGTGAGCTTGGCCTGGTCGGCAGCCTCGTCCGACACGCCGATCTGCACCTCGCCCTCACCCGTCTCCAGGCAGCGCACGAGCTTCTCGAGCGTGATGAGATCCATGTTGACGCAGGTGGGCTGCACCGCGGGGAAGTAGAACTTCTTGCCGGTGCCCTGGCAGCGGCGCTCGAGCTCGTAGAGCACGCCGCGGACCGTCACGATAATGAACTCGCTCGCGTCGGACTCCTCGGCATACTTGATGATGCCAGCGGTGGAGCCGATGTAGTCGGCCTCGGCCAGAACGTCGGCCTTGCACTCAGGATGCGCCAGCACGAGCGCGTCGGGGTGGGCCTCCGTCGCGTCGACGATCTGCTCGACGGTGATGATGTGATGGCGCGGGCAGTAGCCGTTGTTGAGGATGACGTGCTTTTGCGGCACCTGCTCGGCTACGAAGCGGCCCAGGTTTTGGTCGGGAATGAACAGGATATGCTGCTGCGGCAGCTCGGACACGATCTTAACGGCGTTGGAGCTGGTGACGCACACGTCGCTCCAGCTCTTGATCTCGACCGTGGAGTTGACGTAGCACACCACGGCCAGGTCGTCGCCGTACTCGGCGCGCGCCGCGTCGACCGTCTCGCGCTTGACCATGTGCGCCATGGGACAGTCCGCGCCCGGCTCGGGCAGCAGCACGGTCTTAGTGGGATTGAGCAGCTTGGCGCTCTCGCCCATAAACTCCACGCCGCACAGCACGATGGTCTGCTGCGGCAGGCTTTTGGCGAGCTTTGCCAGGTAGAAGCTGTCGCCGACGTAATCGGCAACGGCTTGGACCTCGGGCGCCACGTAATAGTGCGCCAGGATTACCGCGTCACGTTGGGTTTTTAGTTGATGAATGGCCTCGACGAGCTCTGCGGGCACCAGTGCCGCACGCTCCGTTGCCTTCGTTGCCGATGCCAGGCCGGCCGCGATATCGCGTGCAAGCTCCGACGCATCCATGTTCGCGCTCTGTGCCATCAAGGCCCCTCTCTTTTGGCGAATCTTGGGGCTTTAGTATGACACCTAGGTTTACAGCTGACAAGACAGCTGTAAACCTAGGTGTAAAGTTGAAATAAAGATTCAATCATGTGGCAAGTCCATTTTCGAACTGGCAAGCTGAGGATAGCCGGGCTTTCGATAGCGCAGGAGGCATCTTTCGCCACCGCAACACCGCTTGGCGCGAGCTGCACGCCGTGGGGCGCAAACGGTCCGCACCCCCGCAAGCGGCGCGTGCCCGATGTGGCAAAATCGAACTACTTAAGGGGGCCGAATGCTCAAGATTATCGCCTGCGACGATGATGTCGCTTTTCTAGATAGACTGCACCGGATGATCGACCGTTGGTCGACCGAGACGGGCACGGCGGTCGATGTTGCGCTCGTCACGCGCGGCGAGGACCTGCTGGCCCGCCATGCCGCATCGCGCGCCCACATCATTCTGCTCGACATGATCATGCCGCTCGTCAACGGCATGGACACCGCACGCGAACTGCGCCAGGCCGACACCGCCGTGCGCCTGGTGTTCCTCACCTCGTCGCCCGAGTTCGCGCTGGAATCCTACGAGGTCCGCGCCTTCGACTATCTGCTCAAGCCCGTGGCCTACGAACGCCTGGCGCGATTACTCGACGAGCTTTCGAGCATGCGCCCGGCGGCAACCGACGAGCTCGTGATCAAAACTTCCTTTGGCTACCACGCCCTGCGCCTGTCCGACATCGAATATGCCGAGGCGCGCAACAAGCACGTGGTCTTCCACCTGCGCGACGGACGCGATATCGAGGCACTCGAGTCGTTCCGCAGCGTCGAGGACCGCTTGGAGCAAAACGCGGTCTTCTTTAAATGCCACCGCAGCTACCAGGTCAACCTGCGCAATATCGATCACTTTGACCGCACGGACATCGTCATGCGCTCGGACGCGTGCATCCCGCTTTCGCGCAGCTGCAAGCAGGGATTCCAAGACGCCTACTTTGCGGCGCGCTTTGAGGGCGGGAGGCGCTGATGGTCTCCTCGGTCGAAATGGTCCTTTGGGCAATCCACCACGCCACGACGCTGCTCTTTGGCGTCTTTGCCTCGGCGGCGCTGTGCGGTGTCGAGATCAACCGGCGTCATGCGCTTGAGCTGCTGGGGGTCGGCGTCGTGACCGGTGCCGCCTTCTCGATCGCCAATGCCGTCGGCGGCGAGCTTTTTGCCCGCCAGGTATATCCACTCGTCGTGCATCTGCCGCTCGTCATCTATTTGTGCGCGCGCTACCGCCTGAGCCCGCTGCTTGCCGTGCTCGGCATTACGAGTGCCTATCTGAGCTGCCAGTTCAGCAATTGGATGGGCATCGCCGCATTTGCCGCAACCGATTCTCAGATCGCGTACTATCTGGCGCGCATCGCGACCACACTCGCCGTCTTTGCCGTCCTGTTGCATTGGGCCGGCGACATCGGTCCACGCTTGGCGATTAAAAGCACCACCGAGCTGGGCATCCTTTTAATCCTGCCGCTCGTCTATTACGTCTTTGACTATGCCACCAACGTCTACACCACGCTGTTCCACTCGGGCTCGGTGGTAACGGTTGAGTTTTTGGCATTTGCGCTCTGTGCCTTCTATCTTATGTTTCTTGCCGTTTACCTGCGCGAATACGAAGAAAAGGAAACCGCCGAGCGAGAGCGCTGGATGCTCGAAACCCGCGACAGCGCCGCCATCAAAGAGCTCGAGGCTTGGCGTCAATCTGGGCGCGAGCTGTCGATTCTTCGCCACGATATGCGCCACTTCCTACGCGGCCTGGCCGCTTTAATTGAGGAGGGCCACACCGACGAGGCGCTCAAACGCATCGATGAACTCTGCGAAGCCGGCGATCGCACCGCCGTACGCCGCTTCTGCGCCAACGAGACCGTAAACATCGCGCTTTCGTCATTTAACTCGGATATCAATAGAAACGGCATTACCGCCAACCTGCGCGCCGCCGTACCCGAAACCATCCACGTAGGTGACGCCGACCTGTTTAGCGTGCTCTCAAATGCCTTGGAAAACGCTATCACCGCTGCAAGCGCCGCACCCCAAGGAAAGCGATTCGTCGACTTTGACCTGCGATTAGAGGACGGCCAGCTGCTGCTGTTAGTTTCCAACACGTTTGACCGCGCGCCGCGCATGGTCGACGGCATGCCCGTAGCCGGGCACACCGGACACGGCTTTGGAACCAAGAGCATTAAGCTTGCCGTCGAACGCATGAATGGTAACTGCCAGTTCCGCATTAACGGCGATCGGTTTGAGCTGCGCGCTGTGATGTAGGGGCTGCCGCCAGCCTCGCTACAGCGGAGCGGCTGCCGGGGTCAGCTGCTTGATGTATGCCCACATGCGCTGCTTGGCGGCTTTGTCAGTGAGTGCCGCCTCAAAGCCGTCGAGCGCGAGCACGCGGCGGCCCTGCACATGGGCGACCAAGCCGGGCTTGAGCATAGCGGTATCGAAGTCGTCGATTGCCACAAGCATGTCGGCATAGGTCTCGCGCATGGTATCGGCCGCGCGATCGTCCAGCAGCAAGACCGCCTCGGGGTCCAAGGCCTCGAGCGCCTCGCGGAACAGCTCGCACGGTAGGCCCTCGCCTGTCGCGACCGCCCCGTCACCCACGCCGGCGACGCTTGACAGCACGCAAAAATCCTCGGGCGCGTAGCCGATGGCCCCAAGCGCCTTGCGCAACGCCGCGCCATCCGGGCCGGCGGCAAGCTCGCCACCCGAACGCTCGGCCTCGTCCAAATCGCCTTTGACCAGCACGATCGGCGAGCACGCGTTGCCCGCGATACGCACGCCGCGACCCGCGAGCGATGCGAGCTCCTGCTCGGCCGCCTGGGCGATGGCTTCTTTTTTCTGGCTTTGTGACGTGGACATGCGCTCTCCAATCGTTTGCGTGCCCACCATTATATAAAAGAGCTGCCCGCGAGTGGTTGCTTTGCGGGCGGCTGGGTATAAGCACGGTCGTACTGAGTTTTACGCGGCCGAGCCGCGTCGCATTATGGAGGTCACCATGGCTGACATTAATCAGATTACCCCCGAGAACTTCGATTCCATCGTTAACGACAGTCTGCCCGTGCTGGTCGATTTTTGGGCACCGTGGTGCGGGCCCTGTCGATCCCTCTCGCCCATCGTTGACGAGGTTGCCGATGAGCTGGCGGGCAAGCTTGCCGTTGCCAAATGCAACGTCGACGACAACCAGGACCTGGCCATGAAGTATGGCGTCATGAGCATCCCCACGCTGGTTGTGTTTAAGAACGGCGAGGAGATTGACCGATCGGTTGGCGCTCTGCCCAAGGCGAGGCTGCAGGCGCTGCTGGAGAAGCATCTGTAATACGCTTGTTACTTACCCGCCGTCCATGAGCGGTTTTGCACCGCTCGCCGGACCGCCGGGTGCGGCGCGGGCGACCACGGATAGTATGGTAGTCGCAAACAGCCCCCAGTGAACGGGTGCGGGTCGCACAGACTCGCACCCGTTTTCTTCATTTGCCTAGTCTTTGCCACAAGTTTTGTTATGGATTTAAAAACTCAGATCCGATAGCACGTTCGTAAGACTGGATCGTTTCGGCATTTGCCCTCTCGATATCATTAAGCGGTGATGTCATCGCATCAAATTCCTCAGGCGAGTATATGCCTTCATACCAATCCTTATTGTCGAAATACTCTTGAATCTTCTCATTCTTGAACTTGCGACCATGGCGTGCATATATTTCATTTCTTGCCAAGCAAAGCTCCCATGTGCTCATACCCATTTCTTCAATCTCCGCCTCGCTATAACGCCGTGAGTCGCTTTCAGAAAGTAAGTAACCGTCTACCGTCGAACTCTTCGCATCACAGTAATAGGAAAAGCTATCCATAACCTTATGTGATTGATCATCAATATATGACACGACAACCGTACGGCTATCACCCGAATCGCTACCGAGCGTCGACCGATATGCGAGCTTGCAAACTCCGTCCGAACCAACTACAACACTCCGGGGGTTAGTCGAAGCCTGCTCACCGTTCGTACCCGCTTCTTTCAGGGACCAATTCTCCGGCTTCGACAACGCCTCTGTCGAAGAGCCGGTCACCTTGACATTCACCACCATCTCTGGAAACCCCGCGGAGTTATTTGATACCACTATTAATTCAGTTGCGTCCTCATCGTCGGCCTCGTCCTTTTCATCTGAGTTTTCCGACTCAAACTCATCGGCGTCCGATTTATACATCGTATGCTGATAGGTTTGAGTGATTTCTGGTGATGAGTGCCCACTCCCGAATCGATTCCAAACATAAAAGCCGCCAACAATGATGACGGCCACCAGGCCAATTATCACGATTTTATTTGAATCGAATCCGCCAATTAACCCAATTACTCTTTTACCTAGTTCGTTGCCAGAATCCTCCGCCGCCGACTTCCCCTTCGCATTATCCTTGACATCGAATGGCATCCGCTCATTCTCTGTGGTCGACCGACCCACGCCAGAAGATACTTTCGCAGCACAAAAGGGGCAGTAAACTGTCCCCTCTTCTATCTCTGCGTTACATTTGGGACACTTCACTGTCTCCCCTTTCAAGCTGTCTTTTAACCATCAACATGACGCCGATATTCTTGATAGTTCGACAGATATGATGAGAATTCCGCCGATGTATCCGAATTTCCCGTCCGCCACGCCTTGTGGTCGATAATCTGGCTCTTGAACCCGTAGTACTCATCGATATACGCAATTAGACCGTCGACAGCGATAAGCTGCTCTTCGGGGTAATCGCCCGATCCTCCAACATGAACCATCTCAATCCCAACGGAATAAGAGTTCATGCCGTAATCGGGATAGCTTCCCCCTATCGGTAACGTTCCGACCTTGTCATCTCTCGAATCATCGATTGTTCCATACTGCTCGTTCTTCCCAGCATCGCCAAAACCGGCATGGTGCGCGATTTGATCGAGAGGCACGCATTGAACGATCGACCCATCTTTTCCAACAACAAAATGAGCCGCTACCTTATTGCCGTTGGACTCCCACCAATCGATGACACTTTCAGGGGAAGAATCGCCCTCCGTATCGTGCAAAACGATGTACTTCTGAAACTCAGGACCCTTAGGCCCATGCGCCAAGTCGGCGTAGTACCGTTCTTGAATGCTTGGCTGAAATTCCGAGCTCCCATCGATGGACGAAGAGCGGGATTCGTCTTGCCCTACAACCCCTGAAACCGCGTCAGCAACTCTCGCGTTGCAGATATCAAGCACATCTCCAACACCATCTGCACAAGCCGCCAGAACACAATTGCTTCCGCTGGATTTCACGACCTTTCTCACGCCAATACGACCGACCAGAACAATTCCCAAGCCGAACAAGAAAACGGCAAGCGCGGAGACGAGCCCCCGCGCCACCCATAAACGCCTAGAGCGTACTTGCATACGTGCTGACCACATCGCATGCCGTACTGATAAGGCCACCCGCCTCGAGCAGCTTTGCCGCTGCCGCTCCAAGCTGCCCAACCGCCTCATTTTGAGCGGTCGAATTTGTTCCTTCCATTGCCGCGTTAAGCATGTCGTGCAGTGAATCGAGATCGTCCGCCACCGTGACGCACACACCTCGCTGCGTCTCCATCTTCGACACCAACGCGTTCAGCTCTGCAACGAGCTGGCCGATGTTCTGACTCATTTCTGTTCCTTTCCGTTGTCACAACAACCCAAATAGCGCATTCGCAATAAGCGAAATTACCCCAATACAGCACGCGCATAGAATCGCCGCCCGAGAAAGGCAGCCGCCTTTCGACTCCTCGGCTTTAACGGGAAGAGGATCCAGCATCGCCTTCTCTTCTTCCATCAGAAGACGCTTCCGGTCAAGAGCCGCCCGTCGAGCATCCAGTGCATTTGAAGATCGCTGACTCAACTCGTCCACAGACGTATCTTTTTCAATCATCTCGATATAGCAATCGATTTTCTTGATAAGCCCTGATAACGAAGAGGCAAGCTCGGCAGCGTCTTCATTCGACGCAATCGGTCTTACCATGTTCGGAAGCGCAGCGCCGACGTCCTTCGCGTGACTCCTCGCAAGTCGTTTAGACAATTGCGAAAAAGCCTCCTGTGCTTGATGCGCCAGGCGATCTATCTCCGCTTTCTTTTTGCCCGCCATGTTCCTCGCAGAAATCGACTCCCGATCACAACGATCGCACTCCTGCTTAACAAGCTGGGCGGTCGACGCCTCCGATTTTAGAAATCGTTCTGCTTCGGACAGATACCTTTCGTACAAATCATTCCTGCTCATCGTCGCCCCTCCTCCATAATCGCGTTGCGACAAAGGGCATGAGCTTCATTGAGGGACGTCCCGAAGAAGCCTCCTTGTAAAGGACCCGGTTCTCTTGCCCGTTCCACTGGCACAGCGGGCCATCCAACTGCTTCGCTGCGACATTCGAGCCAAACAGACACGCCACGCCGTCAAAAGACGACAGTCCCGATGAACCCAACTGCGCTGAAAGCGCTACGGGGTTTTGCCAATGGCAGACAAAGTGGATTCCGTGCATAGGAGCCTCGCGGAATACCTTTTGAATCTTCTGCTGAGCACCAAAGTCGAAAGATCCTAGTGAGTCCGCATTCGGCACCAACACAAACCGCTCCCGCCCACATTCTTCCCCGACATCATTTCTCTGAAGACAATTGGTAATCCATGCAGCCGCTTCGTCCGAAGGCACGACCTCCGGAGAAACCCCCGCACGAGCGCATATCTCCAGAGTCGAATTAGAAACATGGCGCGCGCCATCCTCCACTACAGCAAACTCAGCGCCTCGCTCATAGCGTGCAAGCGATAAAACAAGCGTTTCCATAACACACGCCGCAAGATCGACAGAATTCGGAAGACCACCGAGCCCTGGCAGCGTTCCCCTGCCCACAAGAGCGATATTGCTTCCCGCAGCTCTTTCAAACGGGAAATATATCGGTGCCAACCCAGCAGAAACACCCCGGCCAAGCAAGGCGCTCGGCACGTTACCTGAATCTATGTCGTTCTGCTCAAGGAGGGCCTCAGTCAACTCCGGCAGAGTGCTTCCGTCGAAAACCACCGGTTCATCAAGGTGCCCTTTTGGCATTGCATAGAACTTGTTCCTGAGACTGTCCAACGTGGCATCCTCAGCAAACGGCGTAAGCACCGTCACATTTGCGCTCGGATTTCCGTAATCTTCGTTCAGAATCGCCTGTCCCCTGAACCTTAGGCTAGCAGCCGCCTCGTTAAAGGGTCCGAAAGTCGCCCGCGACTCCGCCGGCGAGTTTTTCAGTCCGATACGGATAGGAAACTGTGCGAAGAACTTGCCCTGGGAAATGGCAAGATTGGTTATCCCGCCGATACTTTGTGACGCCAATATCACGTGAATACCGTATGCACGATAGAGGCGAACGATGCGTTCCAAAAGTTCACAGGCTTCCTTGCCTCTTGCGCCCTCTAAAAATAGCTGGAACTCATCAATGACCACAACGATACGCGGCATCTTATTCCCGCTATTGCGCCGATACTTGAGCAGATTATCTCCGTAAGGCTTGATCGCAGCGGCCCTCCGTTTGGCCTCGGCGGCTATGGAATTCAGCACATCCATGGCAAAGTCTTCATCGGCCTCAAGCCCAAATGCCTTTACCTGCGGTAGATACTCGGGGGAATCCGGCGTGGGAGCCATGGGAAACAGGGTAACGCCCTCTTTGAAATCAAACAGATAGAGTTCCAACTCGTCGGGAGAATACCTGGCGCACAAACCGTAGATGATATCTTTCAACAGATTCGATTTACCCTGTCCGACCGCGCCGGTTATCAGTGCATTATGTCTTTGAGTCTCATTCGAGCCAATCGTGACATCAACCGTCTGAGTTCCACGCAGACCCAGCGAGAACGTGACTCCGTCCTCACTCGTCTCCATCCAATACTCCGCGGGAAGCACCGACTCGATCTTTACTTCGGGCAACCGCAGCTCTGCCGCTGATCGGGCCATCCGCTCGGCGGCTTGCGCCGATTCAATCGTGTCAAGCTCATAGAGCTCAACATCGTAGCCATCGTGACCCAGCCATCGGGCATGACTGCCCGAGAATAGTTCGAGACGCTCCGAAACAGGATAGGAACGTTTCTTCTCGCAATACCATTTGGGCAAGTCGTCCATCTTAGGTTGTATCATTAGGAAAGAAGTGCCTGCCTTTGGGGCCGCCTTCATCAGCGAGCAGATACGGTCGTATTGCTCGGCAGCCATTCCCATCGGCATATCGTGGATCACAACGAGCTGGTACTTCTCGACCGGCATTCCGACCCGTTGGTGATATACCGCCAGGCTCTCATCGTCTGACAGCAACTCGTTGTTGATTTGCGTCACACGGTCGGTCAGCTCGTTAAGTAAGGCATCGAGTTCGCCTCTCGAATGCAAATACCTGACCGCTGCCTCGCCTTGCCCGTTCCGGCCAATCGTCGAAAAAGGAGCCTCGATGTTTTTTAGTGCCGGGTCAAAACTAATGATTTCAACTTGCGACGCTGAGGTCGATAAAAGCGTCTTGGCCTCTACCTCGCGCACTACCCCGTCTGAAATGCAGCCCTCGCCTGAAACCGACATCACGATATTGCCGTGACCAAGCAACGGAACGATAAAGGGCACCGTAAACAAATCGTCACGTTTTGAAGTTTTCGACATCGATCCAATCTGGATATACTCGGCGGCATTGAGGGCCGAGCCTTCCTCGATCGCCAGCAACTCGTCAACGGTATCCTGCACCCGCTTTTTCGAAAGGGCGTTGCGACGCTTCTCCCGGATGCTGAGTTTATTGAGCGCTCGTGTTTTTGCCTCCTGTCTCTCCTTCAGCGTCATCTTCAACCACGTGTCAACGGAGGCAGATTGGGATTCACAAGCTCCCAGCAGATGAGCCTGGCATTCCTTGACCTCGCTGAGCGCTTGCCTCATTTCGGCATAGGTCTCTTCCAGCGACATATTGGCCATCAGTCCTCTTCGTGCCGAAAGACAACCACTCGCGCTGGGCGGAGAAGTCTTCCGCCAATCCTGTAACCGTCTCGCTCTACTCGAGCCACCTTTCCATCTTTGAAGGCGTCGTCTGTCTTAATCAATCCAACGATTTCATGCTCATGTAGATTAACCGTCTCGTCACACAGAACAGGCTCAAGCCCGTAATGGCTACAAACCTCGATAATCTCATCCACAATCGAAGACCTCAAGTCCTCTGACAGCGGCTCATTCTTGACTCTATCAACGGCAAGCAGCAGCTCACTGAATAATCCTGCATAAGCTTCGCCAGTGGCCAAGTCTTTGATTTTTCTTGAATCTGATTTGAGAGAAGCAAGAGACGCTCTGAGCCGTTCTGTACAGTCAATAATTGCTTGGCGATCCATCTCCAAGCTGTCAAGTGCTTGGTCCCAGCGCACGTCCATTATTGGAGCCCTGTCCTCTTTGCAAGCTCTCCTAATTTACGGGCATTGATCATCCATCCGGTCGGTACAACAAAGAAGAATGCATACAGGAGCAGCCCAAAGAACAGAACGAGCGTCAAGGGAGCGCCACTTGACCCGCTTATCATAAATAAGAAGGTCAAGCCGCAGAGAATCCAAAACCATCGGGCCGGTGCAATGTAGTGCCTTTTACGCGCCCAGTCGATAAGGCCCTCCATTTTCTCAATCCATTCCTCATCAGCCTTGTCGATATTTCCCAACGCGCGCATTTCACTAACGACAAGTTCAGCATGCTGGATTTGTTTCATATTGGTGAAATAGCCAGCATTATCCTTTGAGCTCATTTTGTTCTCGACATCCGTCTCTAGACACCGGCATAACGAGCTTAGGACGGGTCCATAATCCGGATGTGCCTCATGAAGATTGCGCGCCATAGTGAGGGCCTGGTCAAATTTCCCCTGAAGATAACGCGCATCAACCAAGCGCGCCATAATCGTATAGTCGCTCTTATCAATCTGCTGGGCCTTCAGAAACTCAGCCTCGGCGTCTGCGTATTTATCAATCATTATGTACGAGTCGCCCAACAGCCTATGAGCGGTCGCCTGATTCGAGCCAAGCTTCAGCAACTCGGATGCAGCAAAAATGGATTCGTCATACTTGTCCATCGAATATGCTGCCAGAGCCCACACAAGCCATGCTTCCGCATCGGTTGAGCAATTCCTTGTTGCCTCCCTAGCGGCAAAACAAGCGTTGGCACTCTGACCGTTTTTGAAATAATCTTTCGCTTCTGATGTCCAGTCTTTCTCGGCGGTTGCAGCACGGGCGTCTTTTTCCAGGTCCCTCTTGCTGTCACTCTTCCCGCTATCATATGTGGCATCGTATTCCAAGCGTTTTGAACTGTTGTGAAACAACGAATCTGCTTCATTTAAGAGCTGCATCATCCTTTCGGCGTTCGCTCTTTGCATAGCATCCGGAGATCCTTCGAGACGCCTGAAGCGCTTTCGTGTTTTCTTAATCGCCTCTTCAATCTCCTCAATCGGCGCATTCTTTTCCAGCTCGAGAATTTCATAGTAGTCAACAAATTCTTCCATCAGTGTCCCCTATCCAATTTCGATGTTCTTCATCTTGTTAACGGCAGTATCGAGCTGCCGTTCATCCATATTCGCCACACGGTCGATTTCGAACTCGCCATACAGCTGGCCGCTCCCCCCGGCATATAGACGGATATGCACGGTTTGTTCTCTGTCGTATTCGTAAACCACGCGGACGGGAGATCCCTTGGGCAACCCGGGCGGAAGCGGTATTTCCTTTGAACCGATAATGACCACATAGTTCAAGTCTGGGTCATCGCCTTGTGTCACCTGGACATCGACGTACGACTGGTTCTCACTCACCGTTGCTGCGTCCTGCGAATAACTCCCCGGCACCGGTGAATTCCTCGGAATCACGACATTGTTGTAGTCTTTGCCGTCTTTCCCGAGCATCACAACCCCCAAAGGTTGCGAGGTAACATCGGCAATGACTACGCTCGGAGCCGTAAAGAGGGGCATATCCGGCAAACCATTTTCTGCCGACCCTGCCACGTCAATACTCGATTCCATTTCTATTGCGGCCTGAACGGCAGCCCCCATGGCGACAGCCTCATCGGGATTTACCCCAAGCTCGGGTTTCATCCCCGAAATGTCTTCGATTAACTTGTGCACCATTGGCATACGCGTTGAGCCACCAACAAGGACCACATGATCGATCTGACCCCATGAATAACCGGTGTCCTCGAGCACGTCCTCGACCAGCTCCTGCGTTCGATTCAGGAGCGACCTACTCGCCCGCTCGAAATCTTCGCGAGAAATAGCCACACGATAAGGCTTTCCGTTCTTCGAAATATGGAGGTTTGCCTTTGGCACGTTCGAAAGAGTGCGCTTAACCATTTCGCATTTCTCTCGAAGCTCGGCACTTATCAGATAATCATCGAGAACATTACCGGCACCCTGTTTCGAGAGTTCTTCTGCCACAAACGACATTAGAGCGTTATCGAAATCGAATCCTCCCAGGTTTCTATCGCCATCGGTTCCGATAACCGTAAAGCAACCGTCCTCTATCTTAAGAAGCGTCACGTCGAACGTTCCGCCGCCCAGATCATAGACAAGCGTGACGCCGTTCTTCTCGGTATCGAGACCAAAGGAAAGGGCTGCGGCCGTCGGTTCATTCAACACGCGAAGCACTTTGGTGCCCGCAATTACACCTGCCTGCTTTGTCGCAGTTCTTCTTGCATCATCAAAATATGCGGGAACCGTAATCACGGCTCCGCATACTTCTTCTCCAAGTGCCTGCTCGGCATCTTGCAATAATTTTTTGATAATAAGGGAGGAAACCTCTTCTGCAGAGTAGGAAACGCCCGAGTCGGAGTCGAATCTCCAATCCGGATTTCCCATCTGCCGTTTAACGAACTGGACAACATTATCGGGATCACTTGCCGCCGAATGCTTGGCCATCGTTCCAACAAGCGGCTCGTCTTTTCCGTCAAATGATTGGAATAAAACAACCGAAGGTGTAGTCGGTTCTCCGTCCGCATTCTTCAGTATTTCGGGAAGTCCATCGTCTCCCAGCACAGCGACGGCCGAATAGGTCGTCCCAAGATCGATTCCAACAACTCTCCCCATAGCCACCATTCCTCGATGTCTATTTTTATTGGTTTTGAGTTTATTCAAATTAGACTTTATGTCAATTATTGCACCTAGGGACAATCCAGTTAGACATTTGACCGGCACCGAAATGCAAAGTTGCTCTTGATATCAGACGGGAGCGACATGGATGTGACCAATAAACATACCGCACTCGCCAGAATCCGCAAAAAGTCAGGGCTTACTCAGCTTCAAATTGCGGACAGTCTTGGCGTTAGCAAGGCGACATATAGTGCATGGGAAACAGGTCGGGCAAAACTAGGAGAGGACCGCATTGTTGCATTGTGCGATCTCTTTGGATGCACGCCCAACGATATCCTTGGCTATACCAAAGATCCAGACGGAAGCCCTGCGTTTTTTACTGCTCAGGAAGACGAATATCTATCGCTCTTCAAAGCCCTGCCGCCAAACATCAAGGCCGACATTCTTGACATCATGCGTTATACGACAAAGGCCTGGAGACTCTAGGGCTTCTCTTTTGGCATCATGAATGTTTACTAGATATAATGTCCAACTTGCACAATCTAAATCGTCCAACTTGCACAATTTAAATCGTCCAACTTGCACAAATCAACGATATAATACCCTGCTAGCAAGGAGGGTGACATGAGTTCGATTGAACACGGTTATTTACCACGAGTCGCAGACAAAGTGCTCGCCAGAAAACTAAAATCTTCCGGGGCTGTCCAAATCAAAGGGCCAAAATGGTGCGGCAAGACCGCAACGGCTGAACAGGCAGCCGCAAGCAGCATCTACATGCAAGACCCCGATAACGGTCCGAGCTACATCCAGCTTGCCGATTCGAAGCCCTCTCTCCTGCTCAAAGGAGATGAGCCACGCCTCATCGATGAATGGCAAATGGCCCCACAGCTTTGGGACGCCGTAAGGTTCGCGATCGACCGCGGCAAAGGACGAGGCAGGTTTATCCTCACCGGTTCCGCAACGCCTCGGGCAAGCGAAATGCCGGCACACTCAGGAGTCGGCCGCATAGCACGTATAAACATGCGCCCGATGTCACTTTTTGAATCACGCGAGTCAACAGGATCAGTTTCGCTGGCAAGCCTGTTTGATGGAAACACCGATGTTGCCGATATGGTCGACTTCGATATCGAACGTATCGTCTACTCACTTTGCCGAGGAGGTTGGCCTGAAGCGGTTATCGAGCCAAACCATGGGATTGCGCTATCCATGGCCCCTGATTACATCTCGGAACTGCTTGATTCCGATATCGACGAGATTGATGGACTGCGGAGAAATAAGACTTGGATGGCCCAGATTATTCGAAGCTACGCTCGCAATATCTCAACAGAGGCATCGCTCGCCACAATCGCCGCCGACATGCAAGGAGAACCTCCCTCAAGAAATACCGTTTCTGAATATGTCGACGCCTTGACCCGCTCCTGCGTTTTCGAAGATCTCGAGGCATGGGCCCCGCGGCTCCGCTCAAAAACCGCCGTACGGACAAGTCCGACGCGCCATTTCTGTGATCCATCGCTTGCGGTCGCAGCCCTGGGGGCAACGCCTCAAAAACTCCTGGAAGATTTTGAAACATTTGGGCTTCTGTTTGAATCGATGTGCATCCGTGACCTGCGCACCTATATGGATCTACTTGGCGGCAAGGTTTACCACTATCGGGACAAGACCGACCTTGAAGCCGATGCCGTACTCGTGCTAGATGACGGCAGGTACGCTCTGGTTGAGGTCAAGCTTGGTTCAAAGCCTATAGACACCGCTGCCGCCAATCTCAAGAAACTCGCATCTAAAATCGATGCGACCCACCAAGGCGAAGCGTCCTTCTTGCTCGTTCTCACTGGAACCGCGACTGCCTACCGACGGGAAGACGGTGTCGTAGTCGCGCCACTTGCTTCACTGGCACCGTAGGACAGCTGGCATACAGCGGCGGGCGCGAGAGCCCTCCGTAGTAGAATCTGAACCACTGATTAGACCCGTACAAAAGGAGACTTTCCATGCATGACGTCGGAATGAACATGAGCCAGCTTGCTATGAGCGTCAAGCAGGTCGACGACACGATCGAGCTCGCCCACGAGTGGAGCCATCAGCTGCTGCATGCAACCGAGAACTTTGATATGGAGCGCATCGGCGCCAAGCTCGAGGCCGCCATGACCGCGCTGCACGAGGCGCATGACGCGCTCGAGGGCTACGAAGAAGCCATCGAGGCCGACCACAACTCCGTCGGCTCCGTAAAGCTGGTGTAAGGTGGCCGAACACGAGCACGGCTGCGGGTACGAGCACGAGCATCCGCATGGGGCGGACGGTGACGCGGGCTGCCACTGTAGTGGCTCCGGCTCCGAGCTGGTCCGCTTTTCGGTTACCGCACCGGACGACCTGCTGCGCCGTTTTGACGAACAGATCGCGCGCCGCGGCGACGTGGCCAACCGCTCCGAGGCCGTGCGCGACCTGATTCGCGCCTCGATCGCCAAAGAGCAGATGCGCACGCCCGATGAGCATGTTATCGGGTCGCTCACCATGATCTACGACCATCACACCGGCGATCTGACGCGCCGTCTGGACGAAGTGCAGCACGACTACACCGACGAGATCGTATCGACCATGCACGTGCATCTGGATCACCACAACTGCTTGGAAATCCTGGCGCTCAAGGGTCGCGGCGAGCGCGTCTACGAACTAGCCGACCGCCTGCTGGGCCTGCGCGGCGTTAAGCACGGCGAGCTCACGTGCGCCGCCACCAAGCAGAGCCTGGGGCTGTAACAGCACACATTTCAACGAAGGAGGGTCGCATGCGGAATGTGCATATTCATGTGACGGGCATTGTGCAGGGCGTTGGCATGCGACCGTTTGTGTATCGCGAGGCCATGACGCATGGCATTTGCGGATGGGTGCTCAATGCGGGCGACGGCGTGCATATCGAGGTGCACGCTCCGGCCGATGCGCTCGATGCTTTTGTTGCCGCGCTTTCTGAGCATGCACCTGCAGCAGCCCGCATAGAGCATGTCGAGGTTGTGGACTTGGCAGCCAACGGTTGGGATGCCGCCGATGAGCAGGGCTTTCACATTGTGGCGTCGCAGGACCAGACCGCGCACACGACGCTCGTCTCGCCCGATATCGCCACCTGCGACGATTGCCTGCGCGAGTTGTTCGATCCCGCCGACCGACGCTATCACTACCCCTTTATCAACTGCACTAACTGCGGCCCACGCTTTACCATCATCCGGTCGCTGCCGTATGACCGAGCGGCTACCTCGATGGACCGTTTCCCCATGTGCCCCGCCTGTGCCGCAGAGTATGCCGATCCACTCGACCGTCGCTTTCACGCACAGCCCGATGCCTGCTTTGATTGCGGGCCGCATATTACGTGGCGTGAGGCGGAGGGCGACATGGAGCTCGAAGGCTCGGGGGCGACGCCAGCCGTCGGCACCACGCGCGAGACCAGCGACGCCATTATCGACCGCTGTGTTGAGCTGCTGGCCGACGGCGGTATCGTCGCCATCAAGGGTCTGGGCGGATTTCACTTGGCATGCGATGCCTCCAACGAGCAGGCGGTAGCCGAGCTTCGCCGCCGCAAACGCCGTAGCAATAAGCCGCTTGCCGTTATGGTGCGCGACCTTGCCGACGTTGAACGCCTGTGCCACGTCAACGACGTTGAGCGCGGTTTGCTGACCGGCAGCATTCGCCCCATTGTGCTGCTGCGCCGACGTGCCGTTTGCGAGAGCGGCGGTTCCCCCGACGCCCTCGCGCTCGCGCTGTCCGTCGCGCACGACCCTCCCGAGCTCGGCGTCATGCTCCCCTACACCCCGCTTCAGCATCTGTTGCTTGCCGCGGCAGAAGCCCGCGGTATGCACGCGCTCGTCATGACCAGCGGAAACCTGAGCGAAGAACCCATCGAGACCGACGATGACCTTGCCTGGGGACACCTCGTTGCCGCCGGCATCGCCGACGCGTTGCTCGGTAACGACCGCGCAATTCTGTCGCGCTACGACGACTCTGTGGTACGCGTGGTCGACGGCGCCGTTACGCCCGTTCGCCGCGCTCGCGGATATGCACCCCAGCCGCTGCCGTTGCCGGCGCTCGACGGCGCTCCGTCCTGCGTGCTCGCCTGCGGGCCACAACAAAAGGCCACGATTGCGCTCACGCGTGAAGGGACGAACGGCGAGGCAACCTGTTTTGTGTCGCAGCATATCGGCGATGTTGAAAACGGCGGGACCTTCGATGCCTGGAACGCCGCGCGCACGCGCTTGGAAAATCTCTTTGACTTGGCGCCCGCCGCCTTGGCCTGCGATCTACACCCCAGCTATCTATCGAGCCAGTGGGCGCGCGAGCAGGCGCGAAAATGCAATCTGCCGCTCGTTGAGGTGCAACACCATCACGCGCATATCGCGAGCGTAATGACCGAGGCTATTGCCGCGGACCAGCTTACAACCGACGCGCGCGTCCTTGGCATCGCCTTTGACGGCACCGGCGCCGGCGCCGATGGGACCATTTGGGGCGGCGAGTTTCTTGTTGCCAGCCTTGGCGGCTTTGAGCGCGCCGCGCATTTGCGCACTTGGGCGCTCCCCGGCGGGGCGGCCTCCGTGCGCGACGCCCGCCGCAACGCCTTTGCCCTGCTCAGTGAGCTCGACCTGCTTGAACACCCAGGAGCCGCGGGGCTCTTGGACAGCCTTGACGAGCAAACACGTAGCGTGACGGCAACGATGATCGAACGTGGCATCAACAGCCCGCGCACCAGCAGTATGGGTCGCTTGTTTGATGTCGCAGCCGCGATCCTGGGCATTTGCGGCCAAGCGACCTACGAGGGTGAACCCGCCATCGAGCTTGAGGCCGCCGCCTGGCGCGCGCTCGGCGGTAAGACCGTTCGTCTCGACGGCAATCATGCAGGCGTATTCACGTCTGCCGACGACTCCCCCATCTTGGACCCCCAACCGCTCATCGAAGCTCTTCTGAATGGAATCGAGGCAGGCGCGCCGGCCGACAGGCTCGCCCTCGGGTTTCACATCGCCATTACGCACGCTACGACCCACATCGCAAGCGAGATCTGCGCCCGTGAAGGCCTCGACACCGTCGCGCTCTCGGGCGGCGTGTTCATGAACCGACTTTTGCTCCAGCTCCTCACCCGTGAGCTCAAAAGCGTGGGTCTCACTGTCTTGGTTCCCCACTCCGTGCCCGTCAACGACGGCTGCATCGCCTACGGTCAGGCCGCCATCGCTCGCGCTCTCCTCGCGCAGACAGCATCGCGATAGGCGTTTTTCCAGCCTGCGCGCCACCGTCTCACAGGTGTAACGCGTTTGCTCGTGACTCCCGCGAGCGCTACCATCAACTGATGGGTAATTAGGCGCCTATCCAGCGCAAAACGTATAAAGGGGAACATTATGTGCCTTGCCGTTCCCGGTAAAGTGGTCAAACGCGACGACGACCTTAAGGCGACCGTCGACATGATGGGCATCGAGCGCCCCGTTTCGCTGCGCCTCGTGCCGACGGCACAGGTAGGCGACTATATTCTCGTGCACGCCGGCTTTGGCATTCAGATTGTCGACGAGCAGGAGGCCCAAGAGACCCTCGAGCTCGTCAATACTATGACCGAGCTGGCCAAAGAGGACCAACTCGCCACCAACCCGGTCGAGGCATACTAGTGGCGGCGACGCAGCCGGCTCGCTCCGGTATCGACTTTTCGGTATTTCGCGATTCCAAGCTGGCCCGCGAGCTCATCGAACGCATCTGTGAACTCGTCGGCGACCGCACCATCAACCTTATGGAAGTCTGCGGTACGCATACCGTGAGCATTGGCCGCTATGGCTTTCGCTCCATTATGCCGACGGGACTCAAACTGCTGAGCGGCCCGGGGTGCCCCGTTTGCGTCACCGCCAACCGTGACATCGATCACGCAATCGCGCTTTCCAACATGGACGGCGCCATCATCACCACCTTTGGCGACATGATGCGCGTGCCCGGATCGTCCACCTCGCTTGCCGCGCAAAAGGCGGCGGGGCGCGACATCCGCATCGTTTACTCTCCGCTCGACGCACTCGACATTGCCGAGCAAAATCCCGAACGCCCGGTTATCTTTATGGGCGTCGGCTTTGAGACCACAACGCCCACCATTGCCGCCGCCATCCTGGAGGCCGACGCGCGCGGGCTCCAGAACTTCTCGGTCTACTGTGCTCACAAGACCACGCCGCCGGCTCTGCGCGCGATCTCCAACGACCCCGAGACGACCATCGACGGCTTTATCCTGCCTGGTCACGTCGCTACCATCACAGGCCTGGCACCCTTTGGGTTTTTGGTCGATGAGTTCGAGACCCCGGGCGTGGTCACCGGGTTTGAGCCGGTCGATATCTTGCAGGGCATCTGCATGCTGGTCCAGATGGTTGTCGAAGGCAGGCCGGCGATCGACAACGCCTACCGCCGCGGCGTCAATGCAGACGGCAATCCCGTAGCACGCCAGCTGGTCGAGCAGGTATTTGAGCCGTGCGACGCCACGTGGCGCGGGCTGGGACCGATTGCCAATTCGGGTCTTTCCATCCGACCCGAATTCGCGCGCTTTGATGCCGGCGCCCGTTTTGACGTGCCCATTGAACCGACGGTTGAGCCACGCGGATGCCGCTGCGGCGACGTGCTGCGCGGTGCCATCACGCCAAGCGACTGCCCGCTGTTCGGCCACGCATGTACGCCCGAACACCCCGTCGGCCCCTGCATGGTGAGCTCCGAAGGTAGCTGCGCGGCGTACTACCGCTACCGCGACTATTAGGTTCCGCCGCTCTAACGAATGGCGGACCGGTCGACGCTGCGCCTCACCCATATAATTCCACCCACGATTGGAGTTTTCGATATGTCCCGTACTGCCACCGATAGCACTGTCCTGCTGGGCCACGGCTCCGGCGGCCAGATGATGAAACGCATTATCGATGAGGTCTTTCTGGATGCCTTTGGGTCGCCCGAGCTGCTTGCGGGCAACGATGCCGGTGTCGCCGCGCTGCCCGCAAGCGGGCGAATCGCCATGTCGACCGACAGCTTTGTGGTAACGCCGCAGTTCTTCCCCGGCGGCAATATCGGCCGCCTCGCCGTATGCGGAACCGTCAACGACGTCGCGACCTCGGGCGCTAACGTGCGCTACCTCTCATGCGGCTTTATCCTCGAAGAGGGCTATCCCATGGACAAGCTGCGCCAAATTGTGCAGACCATGGCCGAAACGGCGCACGAGGCGGACGTGTCCATAATCACCGGCGACACTAAGGTGGTCGAGCGCGGCGGTGCCGACGGCGTCTACATCAATACCGCCGGCGTGGGCGAGGTTCCCGCAGGCGTGACGCTCAGCGGTGCCAACTGCCGGCCCGGCGACGCCATCCTGGTGTCGGGTACGCTAGGCGACCACGGCATCGCCATCATGAGCCAACGCGAGGGCTTGGCGTTTTCGAGCGACATCGAAAGCGACGCTGCGCCGCTCAATCATCTGATTGCCGACGTGCTCGCCGCCGCCCCCGACACCCGCTGCTTCCGCGACCCCACACGCGGCGGCCTAGCATCCACGCTCAACGAGTTTGCCCAGGCCAGCGGCGTTGCTATGGAGATCGACGAGGATGCCGTGCCCGTGCGCCCCGATGTGCAGGCGGCATGTGAGATGCTCGGCTACGATGTGCTGCAGGTAGCAAACGAGGGCAAGATGGTCGCCGTGGTGCCTGCTGAGCAGGCCGATGCCGCGCTGGCGGCCATGCGTGCCGCGCGCTACGGCGAAAACGCCGCGATTATCGGCCGCGTGCTGCCGTTTGGACCGGACGCTCGGCCCGTCGTGCGCGTACGCACCGGCTGGGGCTCGACCCGCATCCTCGACATGCTCGTGGGAGAGCAGCTGCCAAGGATTTGCTAGCGGCAACGGCTCGCGGCTGGCGCAGCGCGGTTCAAGGCCGGCAAAGATATTCAGATTCCAAACGTGCCCGATACGCAGGCCCAGTATCATGGAGTGCGTTTTATTACTCAAACGGCAGGAGCACCCATGGCGGCAGCGTTTTCCCATGTGATTTTTGACCTCGACGGCACTCTCCTCAACACGCTCGAGGACCTGGCAGCCGCCGGTAACCATACCTGCGAGATGCACGGCTGGCCCACGTTTGCCGTGGACGAGTACCGCTACAAGGTGGGAAACGGCATGCTTAAGCTGGTCGAGCGCTTTATGCCCGCCGAATATGCGGGCGACGGACGTGCCTTTGAGCAGACGCTTGCCGAGTTTAGGGCCTATTACGGCGAACATAAGGAGGATCACACCGCCCCCTACGCCGGCACGATTGAGATGCTCGACCGTCTGCGCGCCGCGGGTGTGCAGCTTGCCGTGCTCACCAACAAGGACCACGTCTCGGCGGTGCCGCTTATCGAGAAGTACTTTGGCCCCGACCGCTTTGCGCTGGTCCAGGGCCGTGTCGACGCTTTTCCGCCCAAGCCCGAAGCACCCGTCACGCTGCATGTGATGGAGGAGCTGGGCGCCGACACGACAACCACGCTCTATGTGGGCGATTCCAATGTCGACGTCCTGACTGGTCACAATGCCGGTCTCAAGAGCGCAGGCGTTAGCTGGGGCTTCCGCGGCCGCGCAGAGCTGGAAGCCGCCGGCGCCGACTACGTGGTGGACACCCAAGCAGAGCTCGCGGCACTGATTCTGGGCGAGTAACGAGCAGCACCGCTTAACGTAGCTGCGACAATTCTTCCGCGCGGAAAGCGCGTCCCGTTTTGGAGCTCCGGAATGGGATGCGCTTTCCGTTTGAGGCGCGTCGGGGAAACTGCATCCCGTTTTGGAGCAATAATCCGGGTCGCACTTTCCGCAACCCACCCCATCCGGAAACCGCGACCCGGAATTCGGCCAAAAACCGGGTCCCATTTTCCCGAACACTCGATGCAACGCCTGTGCAAGAAGTGTCCCAAACTGTCGGCAGAATAACGCTTACTAATATCGCAGACGCACTTGGCTTTAATTGTTATAAAAGGAGGGTCGCCCCAACGATCCTCCCTTTATTGCATAACGAACTGTTTGTCGCATGGCAACCTACATATAAGGCGCTATCCTTGCATCGCGCTCATCATCTCGGAGATATTAGAGTCGTCCCCCGACCATTCGTTGTCATCGTTAGCAGAATACTTAAAGGTAACCTTGGTGTCCCTGGGCTTGGCGGACTTGGTCACATCGAGCATTACCTGTCCAGCCAGCTTGTACAACTCATCTTCGGAAGGCGACCCATCAAGAGCAGCAACCTTCTCTTGGTATTTGGTGGCAAAATCCCCTTGAATTTGAGCCATCGACTTACAGGTGATGGTCACTTCAGCAGTAGCGGTACCTTCATCTTCATCGACCACAATGTCGCCGATTTTATAGTCGAAACCCTCGAGATAGCTCTTGGCGTATTCCTCGGTATTGATGTCGACCCTTTTAAACTCTTTCCCTGCAACCTTATCCAAGCCATCCAGAAATGATTCGTCGTTATTTTTAATCTCATCAAGCTGATTGGTCAGATCTTCGTTAATAAGTTGCTCGACTGTGGGACCACCGCAACCGGAAAGAGAGATCAAGCATGCAACCACTACAGCCAACATGAGCGCAAGCAGCGGCTTCTTTTTCATGACATTCCTCCAAACAAGCGGCGCTGCGTTCCCTGCGCAACGCACGTTGTGACAGTAAGTCCATATTAACGGCTCGACCCAAACCCCTGAGTCGCAAAAAACGGGCTTCTGGTCGGGATGACTGGATTCGAACCAGCGTTCCCTTAACCCCCAGGCTTGGGACAGGTTCAAAATAGCGATGATATTCCAATTGACTAGGATAATGTAAAAGCGCTCAAATGCTGCGATATTCGATACGCGATTGTTCACGTCGGTCCTGAAACATACGAGATTCTTTCCGTTGTGATGGAGTTGCGGGGAGAACGGTAACTGGATGCTGCAAACTAAGAAACGCTGTTGATTTTCATCTGCTTAGCACGGTTCAAGAACGTTCTTCAAAATGCTGTACTCGTACGATGCATAGGGGGATCCAGTCAAATCGAGACCGCTAGTGGCAGAAATCATCGTATGGCAGCCCGCTTCAAGAACATCAGAGCCGCCCGCAAATCCGTTCACGACGTTCCCCATATCATCTTTCAATACGCCCATGAGCGTCGTGCCCGAACCATAGTCATACGGCGAATCATTTTGAATTTCGACATCAAAACAGTACATATTAGTACCGATTTGTTCTAATCGTTCATTTAACACTGTGAACTCATAGGTGTCTTTTTCGGTGGCTTTCTTAAAGGAATTAACCCTAAACGTAAGCTCAAGTGACGCCGGTAGCTCATCTATGCCACCAATTGCACCGAAGTACCATATTTCTTGCCCCGGAAGAAGAGCACAGCAGCTAGATATTGTGCTACTCACGGTGCCACACAGTGTGCCATCCGCCTTCTTTGCGATGCCATCAACTCCCCAATCGACAGCAACTTGATCACTAGTGTTTTTGATTTTTGTAATATAGCCACAGCCGCTTTGACCAACCTGATAGTTGTAAATAGGGTCCATGGTTACTACAATATCGGAACTCTGTGGACTACTTTCATTCTTAAGCGTGCCCTTTTTCGGTTTTAGCGTGGAACTGTCCGTCTTATCAGGTTTGCCCGAACATCCAGCAAGGCCCAGCGTTGCAATTCCGGCTAGAAAGTCCCTTCTCGAGATATCTTTCATCAATTCCTCCCCTTATGCGTACGCCAATTTCATACCTAGATTACAGAGAAGCATTGGCAAGTTGTTGAGCAACAAATACGAACGGTAGAACTTGCATGGCAAGCGTTTTTATCCAATAAAAAACCTCGATCGTATGGAGAGGTCAACAATTAGATTCAAAACGAATCGAGGCCACAACCGCGCAGGCGGCTCAATTTGATGAACGAATGGCCCGTAAAGCAAGCCCCCTGCAATAAAACGCACCTGCTTGGCCCATTAAAAAAGGTGGCCGGAAAACCCGACCACCCTCGCACAGCCTTTGGATGCCGCAGTTTACTTGCGGACGACCTTGACGATGGCGTCACCGGCGGCGACGGCGGACTCTGCCTCAACGGTGAGCTCGACATCGGCAAACTCGGCGGTGTTGGACACGGCCACGACGACGCAGTCCTTGTAACCGGCAGCGGCGATCTTGGCGCGGTCGATCTTGAGTATGGGCTGGCCAGCCTTCACAACGTCGTCGGCCTTGACGAAGCCCTCGAAGCCATCGCCGTTCATGTTGACGGTATCGACGCCAACGTGCACCAGAACCTCGATGCCGCTATCGGACTGCAGGCCCACGGCGTGACCCATGGTGACGGTCACCTTACCGTCGCAGGGAGCGTAGACCAGATCGTCCTCGGGCCACACGGCACAGCCCTTGCCCAGAACCTCGCCACCAAAGACGGGATCGGGCACGTCGGCCATCTTGATGACCTTGCCCTTGACGGGCGAGCACAGCACGTCGGCGCCGGCAGAAGCAGAGATGGAGGCCGGAGCAGCGGCAGCCGCGGGCTCAGCCTTCTTCTTGAACATATCAAACAGACCCATACGTTTTCTCCTCTTGATTAAGCGCAACGTTGTGCGCATGCCTACGGTAATTATAGTGCCAAATGGTTCAAATGCTAAGGTGGGGACTCGAATCGCAAGCCCTTCCCGGTAGTGCTCGTGGGATGAGCATCTCCTTTGCATCGCGGTTCGATAAGCCGAGTATCGCCCACGCGCGGGACGGGCAGAAGCGGGCACGCCAAACCCGATACTTCTTTTCGCAGCGGCACCCCGCCGCCACCCCGCTCCTGGCACCTCCTGATACCTACCGAAACGTGCCAAAATAAACCCGTCCCTTTTTGGTAGGTTTGGCGAGTGTGGATTTTCGGACGCTTAACTAACGAGCGTGGATAATCTCCCACTTTGACTTTGAGGCCGTCACCGAGCCAAAAACGGGAGATTATCCACGTTCATTTTGGATGACCCCCCCCCTGTACCAAGCCGAGCTCCATGGTCAAGTAATAACGACTTCTCATCATTAGATTGTTTACATCAATTCTAATAACTATTTAATCCTTAAACTCGTTATTAGAATTGATATGATTGGCCTAATAACGAGTTTCCGGCACTAAAGATATGGAGGGCGCGATGCAAATCGAGGAGAACGGCCAGGGAACGCTCCGCAATAATCTATCGGGGAAATTGGCTTACTATTCGTTTTTTCCAACGCCCTTGCAATCATTGAGGCAGCTAAACCTCACCGAGGAAACCTATCGCACGCTTTCCGCATGCTCACGAAAGCTTGGAGAGCTTGAAGGCATGCTCTACTTTGTTCCCAACGCCGATATGTATCTGACAATGTACGTGCGCAAAGAAGCACTCCTTTCTTCGCAAATTGAGGGAACCCAGTGCACGTTTGACGACCTACTTAGTCCATCGCAAACACAACTCCATCATAAAGATGTCGCAGACGTCGTGAATTACGTCCGTGCTGTCGACCGCGGCGTAGAACTGCTCAAAAAGATGCCCTTGTGCACGAGACTTCTTAGGCAAGTTCATGCGGTCCTGCTGGACGGAGTGCGCGGAACGGAGAAGAATCCAGGCGAGCTGCGCTCCTCACAAAACTGGATTGGCCCCTCAGGCTGCACCATTGCAACCGCATCGTTTGTCCCTCCAAACATTGAAGATTTGAGTAACACGCTCCAGGACCTCGAACGCTTTATCAATGAGCCTCAAGTCGAAATGGATCCGATTGTGCGGGCGGCGCTCGTCCATTACCAATTTGAAACTGCCCATCCATTCCTAGACGGAAACGGTCGCCTGGGCAGGCTTCTCATTACACTTATGCTCATCAATGATGGCGTTCTTCATTCTTGCTTGTTCTATCCATCGTTCCAGTTCAAGAAAAATCGAAGCGAGTACTACCGGCAACTCACATCCGTAAGGGAGAGAGGCACTTACGAGGAATGGATAGAGTTTTTCTGCAACAGTCTTCTCGAAAGTGCGAAGGACTCGGTAGGGTCTTTAAAAAACCTTGTTGACCTCCATAACCGTTCCACAGCAACCATTACCGAAAATCTCGGAAGGACTGCTGCAAACGGGCAAAGGCTGTTGGGCATTCTTGAAGAGCACCCCATCGTCGACACCGCATTCATCGCTGCCCAACTCGATATCGGCAGGAGTACCGCGAGCGCGCTCGTCAAATCATTTGAAGAATTGGGTATCCTCCGTCCGCTCGACGAGTCAAGACAGAGATACCGGCAGTACGGGTATGAAGAGTATCTTTCGATTCTCAGGGAAGACGCCGAGCCGATTAGATAGGCATCGCAACCCAGGCAAATTAAAGCGAGCGTGGATAATCTCCCACTTTGAGCCTGCACACAGGCCAAAAACGGGAGATTATCCACGCTCATTCCTGAGTAGTCATTTATGAACGTCCCCAATGACTAGTCCGGCAACGCCGATGTTTCGGCAACGACAGCGAGCGAGCCGCATTCGGAGCAAGACGACGCCGCAGGTAGAGAACGGACAGCGAGCGGGTCGCATTTGAGACAAGGTGACGTGAAACGAAAGGGCGCTGACCTTCTGGTCGCGCCCTTGAAGTTGAACGTCAGATTGTCCAAATGCGGCCCGCACAGCGTCGACCGGTCCGCCGTTCGGCAGAACGGCGGAACCTACTTGACTCCGTACTGCTCGTAGTAGGCGTCGATGGCGGTCTTGAGCTCGTCGTCGATGACAACCTTGCCGTCGATCTCGTGGTTGTAGAGGGTCTCGACGACCTCAGCCATGGAGACGATGCTCGCGACGGGGAAACCGTACTTGGCCTCGATCTCCTTCTGCGCGGTGGTCACACCGCCCTTGCCGACCTCCATGCGGTTGAGGGACACGATCAGGCCCTTGATCTCGACATCGGCAGCAGCCTTGACCTTGGGATAGGTCTCGTCGATGGACTTGCCGCTGGTGGTAACGTCCTCGACCATGACCACACGGTCGCCGTCCTTGGGCTCATAACCCAGCAGGTTGCCCTTATCGGCACCGTGGTCCTTGGCCTCCTTGCGGTCGCAGCAGTACTTGACCTCCTTGCCGTACAGCTCGTGGTAGGCAATTGCGGTCACGACGGCCAGCGGAATACCCTTGTAGGCCGGTCCAAACAGCACATCAAAGTCGTCGCCAAAGTTATCGTGGATGGCCTGGGCGTAATACTCGCCCAGCTTCTTGAGCTGATAGCCCGTCACGTAAGCGCCGGCGTTCATAAAGAACGGAGACTGACGGCCGCTCTTGAGCGTAAAGCTGCCGAACTTAAGGACGTCGGACTCAACCATAAACTTGATGAACTCTTGCTTGTAAGCCTCCATGCGGGCTCCTCTCGTAATCGCGTACGTGCCTTCCAGTTTAGCGCAGGCGAAGCGTCGATGCGGGCGCGCTTTGGGGCCACGGCATTCTGTAAAGGCTTTGTCAGAGGGAATGGTTTTCCGAACAATGGGGTTGACATGTCAAACCCCCTCATCAAGAATACGGGCGGATTAAAAAGGGGTACGAGATACCCAAAGCGCGCCGCGCTCGGCCTTTAGGAGGTGTGCCATGGAAGGCAGTCCTAGTCGAAAAACCTGCATGTCGCCCTCGGCACGCCGCGAGGACTCCGCACACGCATAAACGCCACCGGCAGATCGTCAACCCCCCCACAAAGGTGCCTGTCCCCTTTGTGGTGGTTCGTGAGCTTGACGTGAGCGACATCTAGGTTTTTTGCAACTCAATACGACACGTACGCTAACTCCCTTCAACAAGGAGGACCCTATGCTGATGCTCAAAACCGCCACGGTTCTCGAAGCCATCTCCAAGCGCCGCCGCACGGCGCGCCCTGCCGCTCGCACCGGCCTGTCCAAGAACACCATATTCGCCGCCACCCATAGCGCCGAGGACGCTCTCGTACTGCTTGACGCCACGGCAAACGGCCTCACCGCCGAGCAGGCAACCGAGCGCCTGGATGCCGCCGGCCCCAACACCATCGAAGCGCCGACCAAGACGCTCGCCCGCCGCATCGCCGACGCGTTCATCGATCCCTTCGCCGGCATCCTCGCCGCGCTCGCGCTGGTCTCACTCTACATCGACGTGCTCGCCGTGCCCGAGCCGCAGCGCGATCCCTCCACGGTCATCGTCATCAGCATCATGCTGCTGGTATCGGGCGGCATGAAGTTTATCCAGGAAGCCCGCAGCGGCAATGCGGCAGAGGCCCTCAAGGACCTGGTCTCCAACACTTGCACCGCCCTGCGCGACGACGAGCGCATCGAGATCCTCTTCGACGAGCTCGTCCCCGGCGATGTGATCCGCCTCTCTGCCGGCGATATGGTGCCAGCAGATGCCCGCGTCATCACCGCGCGCGACCTGTTTGTCATCGAGTCCGCACTCACCGGCGAGAGCGAGGCAGTCGAGAAGACCGCTGCCGTCACCGTCGTCGAGGGCGCCGACGGCTCCGCGCTGCCACTCTCTGCCTGCAAGAACATCGTCTTTACCGGCACCTCCGTGCAAAACGGCACCGCCATGGCGCTTGTCGTTGCCACCGGCTCGGACACCTACCTGGGCGGCATCGCCAAGATACTCAACGGGCGCGGCGAAAAGAGCGCGTTTGACCGCGGCGTCTCGAGCGTCTCCATGTTGCTCGTACGCCTCATGCTCGTTATGGCGCCGGCCGTCTTTGCCATCAACGCCGCCACCAAGGGCAACGTCATCGACGCGCTGCTGTTCGCCACGAGCGTGGGCGTGGGCATCACGCCGCAGATGCTCCCCGTCATCGTGACCACAAGCCTGTCGCAGGGCGCCAAGGACCTCGCCCGTCGCCAGGTTATCGTCAAGGAGCTGCCGGCGATTCAAAACCTGGGCGCCATGGACGTCCTGTGCTGCGACAAGACCGGCACCCTCACCGAAGACCGCATCGTGCTCGAGCGCTACCTCAACACCGATGGCAACGAGGACGCGCGCGTGCTGCGCCATGCGTTTTTGAACAGCTTCTTCCAGACCGGCCTCAAAAATCTTATCGACCTGGCCGTAATCGACCGTGCCGATGTGACACCCTCGACCGTCGCACCCGATTCCATGCTGGGCCAGAGCCTGCGCGACCGCTACACCAAGGTCGACGAGGTTCCCTTCGATTTCTCGCGCCGTCGCCTGAGCGTAGTTGTCTCCGACGCCCAAGGCAAAACCCAGATGGTTACCAAGGGAGCTGCCGAGGAAATGCTCGAGATCTGCTCCTTTGTCGAGGTCGATGGCATCGCCCGGCCGCTCGCCGAAGACAAGCTCGCCCAGATTCGCAAGCAGGTCGCCGATCTTAACGCCGAGGGCCTGCGCGTGATTGCCGTGGCACAGAAGACCGATCCGCGCTGCGTGGGCGAGTTTGGCATTGCCGACGAATGCGACATGGTGCTGATGGGCTTTTTGGCTTTCCTCGATCCGCCCAAGGCGAGTGCCGCGGGCGCCGTCGCCACCCTCGAGGCCAAGGGCGTAGCGGTCAAGGTCCTGACCGGCGACAACGACCGCATCGCCGCCACCGTCTGCGCGCAGATCGGCATCGATGCGAGCAACGTCTTGCTCGGCTCCGAGATCGATGCGCTCGATGACGCCGAACTTGCCGAGCGCGCCGAGAAAACCCACCTCTTCGCCAAGCTCTCGCCGCTGCAGAAGGCGCGCCTGGTACGTGTCATGCGCGAGATGCTCGGCCACACCGTGGGCTTTATGGGCGACGGCATCAACGACGCCGCCGCCATGCGTGCGAGCGATTGCGGCATCTCGGTCGATTCGGCCGTCGACATTGCCAAGGAATCCGCCGATATCATCTTGCTTCAGAAGGACCTGGGCGTGCTCGAGCGCGGCATCATCGAAGGCCGCCGCACCTACGGCAACCTGCTCAAGTACCTCAAGACCACGGTGAGCTCCAACTTTGGCAATGTGCTGTCCGTGACCGTCGCGAGCCTGTTCTTGCCGTTTTTGCCCATGAGCGCCCTGCAGCTGGTGCTGCTGTCGCTGGTCTACGAGATCGTGTGCATCGCGCTGCCGTGGGATACCGTCGACGACGCCTGGACTGCCCGCCCGCGTGCCTGGGACGCCGCGTCCATCAAGGGCTTTATGCTCGAGCTGGGCCCCGTGAGCTCGCTGTTTGACATCGTGACCTTCGCCGCGCTCTTCTTTGTCGTGTGCCCCGCCGCCGTGGACGCAAGCTGGTCCGAGCTTGCCGCCGCGGGCGACGTCACGGGTATGGCGACCTTTGCTGCGCTCTTCCAGAGCGGCTGGTTTGTCGAGTCCATGTGGTCGCAGACACTCGTGGTCCACATGTTGCGCTCCCCGCATCTGCCGAGCCCGCGCGACCACGCCGCGCCCGCATTGTGCGTTCTTACCGTGCTGGGCCTGGCGCTCGTCACCTGGCTGCCGGCAAGCCCCATCGCCGATGCGCTCGGCCTCATGCCGCTGCCCACGAGCTTTTTTGGGCTGCTCATTGGCATCGTTACCGCCTATATCGCGCTCACCCAGCTGGCGAAGCGCCGCTACATTGCCCGCCACGGCGAGCTGCTGTAGCAAGTAGACGGAAAACACCCTGCCAGCTGCCGTTGCCACTACCACAGCTGCCAACGCCGCTGCCGTTGCCTCTGCCGCCGCAGTCTATCCCCCCAGCAGTTGCGGTGAAATAGTTCCTGTTTAAAGCCCCGTGACTTTAATTTAGGGACTATTCCACCGCAACTTATTGGGAGATTAGCTAGTCCTTGGGTGTCCAGGACCAGAAGAAGTTGATGAGGGCCACGCGCGAGGCGGTACCGGCCTTTTTGTTGATCGAGGAAATGTGGCGATAGAGCGTGGAGCGCGAAAGAAAGAGCGTTGTGGCGATGTCCTGAACGCTCTGGTCCGAAACGACCAAGACCTCAAGAATATCGCGCTCGCGCTCTGTAAGCCCAAAGGTGGCGACGAAGGCATCGAGGCGCTCATCGGGCGTGAGCTCCGCTGCCTCCACGGGCTCGGGGTCGGAGCATGCAGACGCAAGATCTGCACCAAGATCGTCGGTGGCAAGCGGCAGGCCGTCCTGCATCACGACATCATCGGCTCGTTGCCCCAACTGCCCCAGCAGCGTAATCGCAATGCCCACAAACATCACGAGCGCCGCACCGACCGCAGCCAGCACATTTTGACTCGAGATAATCGCCACTGCCGGCGCCGTCACGAACATCGAGCACACGTTGTTGACGACGCGACCCATGCACGGCCAAAAATATGACCAGCGCGCATAGAGCGAGACGGCGGCATATTTTGTGGTAAAGAACACCACGAAAAAGCCCGAGCCCAGATAAAAGATGATCGTGGCAGCAAGCTCGTTGCCGCCATTGCCATCGACGATGAGCACAAAGAACGAAAGCGTGGACAGTATGGCGGCACATGTCATGCCGATATTCATATACGAGCGGCCGTGCAGGTCAAATAGTGCGCCAGCGACCAACGAGCTCACGACAAGCAGCAGGCGCGGCCAATCGCCCAAATCGACGGCTCCGACAGCATGCAGGGTCGTGAAGCCCGCGTTGAGAGCGGCGAATACGCCGGAAAGATACGCCGTCGCCACGGTCAGGCGAACTACGGCGCGACGGAATGCCGCCTTTGCCTCGGGATCGTCATGCCACTTGGCGCCATATTCCAGAGCATCTACCGAAAGCCCGGCAGCACTGGGTTCAAAGTTGGGATTGGACTCGTCGCGCAGCTTGGCGCGTCGGGCACCGTGGAGCAACGCCACCTGCGCGATCGCACAGACGACCAGAACAGCCTGCTGAGGAATGCCGACAGGCATCACCATGTGGTTGAGAACCTGCACCAGAACGCCCATGGCGTAAGAAAGTGCGGCGGCGCGCGCCAAGCAGGGCGTTCGCGCAAAGCGCCTCGCAAAATTTGCATGAGCAGTCGATCCGCAGTAGCCCAGCGCGCAGCACGCCACCAAACCGCCGGCAATTACCACCTCAACCTGAACCGCCATAATCAACAGCAGCAATGCCGCCACCAGCAAAACGCCCGTGACGTCACTCGTTGCGTCGATAGCATGGGGACGGCGATAGTACAGAATGGGACGCACAAAGAAGCCAATCACGCTCGCGCCGATGACAAGGCTCTCATAAATAACAACCTCGTCCGGAGACACGAACTCGGCCATGCGCACATCAAAAAGATACTCGCACGCCAAAAACGTGAAGAAGAACAGCGCCAGGCATATAATCTCCCGAATGCCCCGACGCAAATATGCGGTTGTGTCTCTCATGCCCCTCATGGTTAACCCCCAGCCGCTCAATTGTCTGGAAATCTATTTTAATAAAGAACCAGTCTCAATATCGAAGCCAGGCTCGAAATGCTGCCAATTCGACCCCAGCCGTCCACATCACGCCGCGATTTTGAGCCGCATGGACCAGAAGGGACACGCGCGATCTCTAGCTCGGCCAGGAGTGTCTCCAACTACCACTCATTTAAGTACGTCCCCAATGAGTGGCCGAAGAGTGTCCCCCGCGACTAGTCGTTTGAGAACGTCCCCAACGACTAGTCAAAAAATGGGCCATGTGTCCCAGTTGTGGAGACTCCTTGAGCCGTCTGGGTATCGCGAAGGATCGCGCACTCCCCCATCATCAAAAGTGACACACGCTACCAGTTGATGGGAGGCAGCCATGGGCTTCTTTGACAAGATGTTCGAGAAGAAAGAGTG
>UQUL01000001.1 GCA_900544235.1 uncultured Collinsella sp. | reverse complement strand
TATAAGAGACAGATGTAACACGGTCGACTGCCAGGGCGCCACCAGCGGGAACAGCAGCGCGATGGGCGCAGTCGAGCAGGACTGAACCCATGCGCTCAAGCTCGGCCTTCAGCAAACCAGCCGCGGAATCCGGACGGGTCGACTTAAACGAATTGGAGCAGACGAGCTCTGCCAGGTGATCGGTATGGTGAGCCGGGGAGCTCACCTGGGGGCGCATCTCGCACAGCTTTACGGCAAACCCGCGATCTGCCAGCTGGATCGCGCACTCCGAACCCGCCAGACCGCCACCGATAACTGTCACCTGATCGAACTGCATCTGCAAACACCTTTCTAATTGACACGTTTTCCATTGTGACCGAAGGGTGTCTGGGCGTGAAGGGCAAACTTGGAGGGCGCATACCTTCCATCCATCATGCGCTCGATAAGGCCCTCGAGTTCAAGCGAACCCAAGAGTTTGAGTACGCCGACAGCATCGAGTGAGACGAGCGCCGCGATGTCGTCGACCTTGAGCGGAGAGGCGATGAGCGCATGCATCACGGTCTGCTGTGTTGGATTCAGGTCGGCAATGCCGGGAGCATCGGGGCGCGAGTAGCGCAGGGTACCGTAGATGCGTGAGATAGCCATCTCGATAGATTCCTCGTCGATGATGCAGCAGGCACCGTTCGCAATGAGGTAATTCGTGCCACGCGACTCGGGCGATAGGATCGACCCCGGCACGGCAAGAAGTTCGCGCCCCAAATCCATAGCAGCCTCGGCTGTAGAAAACGTACCGGAAGGCATACCCGCCTCGGATACAAAGAGGGCTTGCGACAGGGCCGCGATCACGCGATTGCGACGCGGAAAGGCAAACTTGCGCGGACCCATGCCCCACGGAGAGATCGACACGACCGCGCCGCCCGTATCGAGCGTGCGCGTAATAAGCCCCGCGCTCGAACGCGGGTAGACCACGTCGGCGCCCGTCCCCAGCACCACGACGTGTTTGCCGCTGGCGTTGACCGCAGCCCAACCCGAGGCCTGGTCACAACCGACTGCACCGCCCGAAACTACCGTCACTCCCGCCTCAACCGCCACCTTCGCCGCAAGCTCTGCCACGGCAAGACCATACGGCGAGGCCTTTCGCGCACCGATGATGGAGAGCGCGGGCGTCGAAAGCGCCTCGGGGTTGCCGCGCACATAGAGCGTCTGAGGTACATCAGAAAGCTCCAAAACGGTCTCGGGATACAACGCGTCACCTGGGTGCAGCTCGTAGGTCCCCTCGGCCATCATTGGTCCCTCCTTCCCTGGTACATCGCCGCCTCGAGCACGTGGTCCTGCGTCACTTGCTCGCTCTCGGCGACATCGGCGATCGTACGCGCAATGCGAACCAGGCGCACGATGCCACGCCCTGTGAGATGCGTGCGTTTGGACAGGCCGAGTACGCATTTCTCGGCAGCAACATCGAGCTCAAAGGTCGAAACGACGCCGTCAATGGACCGCGTCTCGTCATCCTCGGCCTCGGCATCCGCATCGTCCATACGGGATTCGCGCCAAGCGCGAAAGGCGCGACCGCGCACAACGTAGTCACGTAACTCGGCCGACGACATGCCCTCCGCACCCTCGATAATCACTTGAGGGTCGGGACGGGTCACATCGATCATCATGTCGATACGGTCGGCCAAAGGACCGCGCAGCTTTGCCCGATAGCGCTCCACCATCGATGCCGAGCAGCGACACGGCACCTCGCGATCGCCCAAAAAGCCGCAGGGGCAGGGATTGCTCGCAGCCAGCAGCTGAAAGCGCGACGGGAAGGTAAAAGCCCCGTCGACGCGTACGATCCTCACGTAGCCGCGCTCGATGGGCTGACGCAGCGTCTGCAGCACGCCAGTGGGAAACTCGGCAAGCTCGTCCAAAAAGAGCACGCCGCCATGAGCAAGGCTGATCTCACCCGGGTGCACCGGGCGCCCGCCGCCGATAAGGCCTGCGGTCGAAATACTGTGGTGGGGACTGCGGAAGGGGCGGTGCCCCGCCAACAAGCCATCAATGTTCTCACCCAAAACCGAATGGATGCACAGTGCCTCCTGCTGATCCTCAACGGAAAGCTCGGGCAGGATGCCGGTCATACGGCGTGCGAGCATCGTCTTGCCCGATCCCGGAGACCCGATCATGAGCAAGCCGAGTTCTCCTGCCGCCGCAAGCGCCATGCCGCGTTTAGCGACTTCCTGCCCCAGCACGTCTGCATAGTCGAGCTCGGGCTCAAAGGTCGCCTCGACACCCTCGGAATCCAAGTAGTGCCGTGCGGCATCGCCCATGCCGTGAGCAAGCTGAGACAGATGGTCGATAAAGCCGCAATCCACGCCCGCGAGTGGCACATGCTGGTCGGACCTGCCGGCGATAAAAGACAGCCCCATGTCGCGAGCCAATAGCTGAAACGCCACCTCGCCCTTGACAGGAAGCACCGTGCCGTCCAAGCCGAGCTCGCCGGCGACAAGGCAGCGATCGAGGTTGTCACGGGGAATCTGCCCATCGGCCGCTAGAACCGCGATGGCGATGGGCAGATCAAAGCCGCTACCGGTCTTGCGAATATCGCCGGGCGCCAGGTTGACCGTAATGCCCGAACGTGGGATCTCGAACCCGGCGGAGCGCATCGCGCAGCGAATACGACCGCGTGACTCCATCACCTCCATACTCGGAATACCGAGCATCTGAATGCCCGGAACGCCACCGGCAAGCGAGACCTCGACCGTGACGTGAATCGCCTCGACGCCACGGATGCAGGCCGCGTGAACGGCAAACGTCTCGAACGCCATCACGACACCTGCCAATCGAACGCGTTGTACTGATGCTCGATCTCGGCGATATGCCCGCCGCGGATGGTGACACCCACAGCATCGAAGCGAATCGCCTTGAGCGGATAATGCTCCATGAGATAGCAACTTGCGATGCGGCGGTAGCGGCGTTGCTTTTGGGCGTCCACGGCCTCCTCGGGAAAGACCCGCGTGTTGCAATCCAGTGCGACGCGTCTGGTCTTGACCTCGGCCATCACCACGACATCGTCGAGCTCATCGAGCAGCACCAGATCAGCCTCGCCCTCGGTGCAACGATAACCCTGCTCCAGCAAGGTGTAGCCGCGCTCGTTAAAGTAGTCGATGGTGATCAGCTCGCCCAGCATACCCAGCTCGCGGGGACTGAGTCCCTTGATAAACTCGGGCGTCATCGCCCCGCAGTCGAGCTCGCCGTTTTCCCAACGCTCCTTGAGCTGCTGTGTCTTGCTCTTTTTGCTTGCGGCACTCATGGGGTCTCCTTTCCCGCACACTGCATTGCCCCGATGATGAGGGCACCTTTCATGCGGGTAAGTACCGGAAGCAAACCAAAAGCTGACCAAATGCCGTCAAAAAACGGGCCGTACGCAACAATGGTGTTGCATACGGCCCGCTACCAGCAGGTTTATAAAACCCCAGAGGTCCCTGTCTCCACAATTGACCTAGAAAAGGCGCTCAGTCTGCAGAAAGTTTCCGCAAAAGCTCACGCGGTGCAGCGGACAAAGTCCATGTTTGCGAATGGCCTCGATGTGCTCGGGGCTCGCATAGCCCTTCGACTCGGCCAGATGGTACTCGGGATACTCAGCGTCGTACTCGACCATCATCTCGTCACGCGTGACCTTAGCCATGATGGACGCCGCGGCGATGCAGGCGATCTTGGCATCGCCCTTTACCACATCGCGCTCGTTAGGAACGGCGCCCAAGGGGTTGCCATCCATAAGCACGCAATCGGGCTCGAGCCCCGTATCGGCCACGGCGCCCGCAACGGCGGTACGGATAGCACGGGCCATGCCCATCTCATCGATATCCTTAGGCGCGATATGGCAAAAACCGATCGCCGTCGCCACCTCGGCAATCTTCACTGAGAGCAACTCGCGGCGCGCCGGCGTGAGCTTTTTGGAATCGTTGATGCCCCAGACGCGCGGCTCCATAGGAAGGCAGACAGCGCATACCGTCAAAGGACCGGCCACCGATCCGCGACCCACCTCGTCGACACCAACGACCACCCCATCGCCGCCAAGCTCATGCATAAGCTCGTACATGCCATTGACGCGCTCGCGCTCGGCGACCTCTTTGGAATGGCGTTTGAGGGCGCGTTCACAAGCCTTGATCACCTGCTGGCGCGGGTCCTCGCGATAATGCTCCACGAGGGCGGGGATCTCCTCAAACGTTGCGCTCGCCAGCTCTCCGGCAACCTGCGATGCCGAAACCGAGCTCGTCATATTGGCCATACCAGGCCCTCCTTGCATGCAAATCAGATAAAAAGAAGGGCCACCCGAAGGTGACCCTTGTGTCCAAACGAGTGGACAGACGCTGCGATCTTCTTAGCGCTTCTCGGGAATGCGAGCAGCCTTGCCCACCTTGTCGCGGAGGTAGTACAGCTTGGCGCGACGGACGCGACCATGACGAACGACCTCGAGCTTGGCGATCTTGGGGCTGTGAAGCGGGAAGGTACGCTCAACACCGACACCGAAGGACATCTTGCGGACGGTGAAGGTCTCGCGGGCACCGGCGCCGGCCATGCGGATGACGTCGCCCTGGAAGACCTGGATGCGCTCGCGGTCGCCTTCCTTAATGCGGTAGTGAACCTTGACGTTGTCGGCGACGCGAACCTGAGGAATGTCCTCGCGGATCTGCTGACGCTCGATTGCGCGGATGTAATCCATGTGCAATTCCTTACTCTTCTAGAGGTGCCGTACCACCTTGGCCGGCACGTAGTTGAACAAACGTATTCGAGTATACACGCGCGGGTTTCTGCTGCAAGAACAATTTTTTACGCAGACAAAAAGACAAAACCCGCACATGATAACCGCCCGTCTCACGAATGAGACGGGCGGCATGAAGGGGGGCTACGCTAGGCGTCTAAACCCAAAACGTTAGGCGGAACGCTTGGCCTCGAGCTTGGCCTGAGCGGCAGCCAGGCGTGCGAGGGGCACGCGGTAGGGCGAGCAGGACACGTAGTCCACGTCGGCCACGTTAAACAGGCCCTTGATGGACTTGGGGTCGCCGCCGTGCTCACCGCACACACCAAAGTGCATATCGGGGTTGGTGGCGCGGCCCTTCTCGACAGCTATGCGCACCAGTTCGAGTACTGCCGTGTCGATGGTCTCGAAGGGATTGTCCTTCAAGATCTTCTTATGCATGTACAGCGGGATGAACTTAGCCTCGGCATCGTCACGCGAGAAACCGAAGGTCGTCTGGGTAAGGTCGTTGGTGCCAAAGCAGAAGAAGTCTGCGTGATGGGCGATCTCGTCAGCGACCATGCAGGCGCGAGGCAGCTCGAGCATCGTGCCCACGGGAATATTGAGCTCGACGCCTTCTTCGGCGGAAACCTCGGCGATCACGCGCTCGATAACCTCGCGGGTCTGGACATGCTCGGCCGTGATGGAAACGAGCGGAACCATGATCTCGGGATGCGGGTCGACGCCCTCCTTGATAAGGCGGGCAGCGGCCGTGGCGACGGCGCGAACCTGCATGAGCGGCAGATCGCTAAAGACGACGGGCAGGCGCACGCCGCGTAGGCCGAGCATCGGGTTGGACTCGACCATGCCGTCGATACGACGCAGGCGGGCGCGCAGGACGGCAAGTTCTTCCCCGTTAGCGCCAGCGGCTTCCTTCTTGGTGATGGTGACCTCGAGCTCGCGAGGATTATCCAGGAACTCATGAAGCGGCGGATCGAGCAGGCGGACGACCACATCGCGACCGGACATGGTCTTGAACATCGCCAGGAAGTCCTCGGTCTGAACCTTGAGCAGGTCGGCCAGGACCTGCTGCTTCACGGCCTCATCGTCAGACAGGATAAAGCTCTGGATGATGTTCTTACGGTCGCCTAGGAACATGTGCTCGGTGCGGCACAGGCCGATGGCCTCGGCGCCAAACTCGAGTGCGAGCGCGGCATCCTCGGGATTGTCGGCGTTGACGCGCACATGGTTGGCATGACCACAGGTCTCGTCCAGGCGAATCTCGTCGGCCCAGGACAGGATGGCGTCCAGGTCGCCGGTGAGCTCGGCCGAAACCAGATCAACGGCGCCGTCGACGACGATACCCTGGGTGCCGTCGATGGAGATGACATCGCCCTCGTGCAGCACGCGGTCACTGCCCTCGATACGCACGACCTTCTCGGCGGCGTCGATATGGAAGCGCTCAACGCCGCAGACGCAGGGCGCACCCATGCCGCGAGCGATAACGGCGGCATGGCTCGTCTTGCCACCGTGGCTGGTCAGGATGCCCTCGGCGGCGACCATGCCCTTCAGGTCGTCGGGGTTGGTCTCCCAACGAACCAGAATGACCTTGTGGCCCTCGTTGGTGCGCGCGACGGCGTCGTCACTCGAGAACACAACCTCGCCCACGGCGGCACCGGGGCTGGCATTAAGACCGCTGGCGAGAGCCTCGTACTTCTTGGAGGCGTCGAACTGCGGGTGCAGGAGCTGGTCGAGCTGCGCGGGATCGATGCGGCTCACAGCTTCCTCGCGGGTGATCAGGCCCTCCTCGACCATTTCGATGGCGATGCGCAGGGCGGCGGTGGCAGTGCGCTTGCCCACGCGGGTCTGGAGCATCCAGAGCTTGCCCTGCTCGATGGTGAACTCGATATCGCACATATCGCGGTAATGATCCTCGAGCGTCAGGAACACGCGCTCGAGCTCCTCACCTGCGGACTCGAGGCCCGGGGTGGTCTTGAGGTCGGCGATGGGCTCGGTGTTGCGGATACCGGCGACGACGTCCTCGCCCTGGGCATTAACCAAAAAGTCACCGTAGAACTCCTTGGTGCCGTCGGCCGGATTACGCGTAAAGGCGACGCCCGTCGCAGAGGTCTCGCCCTTGTTGCCAAAGGCCATGGCCTGCACGTTGACGGCGGTGCCGAGGTCGTCGGAAATGCCATGCTGCTTGCGGTAGATGCAGGCACGCTCGTTCATCCAGCTGCCAAAGACGGCCTGGATGGCAAGGCGTAGCTGAAGCTCCGGGTCGTGCGGGAAGACGGGCTTGCCGTCAGCGACCTCGAGCTCGGGATACAGGGAGGCATCGACGTTCTCGGAGAAGATCCCCTTGAAGGTCTCGACGAGCTCCTGCAGATCCTCGGCCGAAAGCTCGGAGTCGACGCGGACGCCAGCGACCAGGCGTGCCTGGGTCAGCGCGTTCTCGAACAGGTCGGCGTCAACACCCATGACGACGTTGGAGAACATCTGGATAAAGCGGCGGTAGCTATCCCAAGCAAAGCGCGGGTTTTGCGTCTGGGCAATGAGACCCTGAACGGAGTCGTCGTTGAGACCCAAGTTGAGAACCGTGTCCATCATACCGGGCATGGAGAACGGAGCGCCCGAGCGAACCGACACGAGCAGCGGATCGGAGGCGTCGCCGAGCTTTTTTCCGCAGCGGGCCTCGAGGTCTGCCTCGGCGGCAACGATCTCATCGAGTGCGCCCTCGGGCCACACGTTGCCGGCACCGGAGTACTCGACGCAAGTCTGGCAGGTAATGGTAAAGCCACCGGGAACCGGCAGGCCGATACGGCTCATCTCGGCAAGGTTAGCGCCTTTGCCGCCAAGCACGAAGTTCATGGACTTGTCGCCCTCGGTGACACAGGTGTCCTGGGCGTCGGTTCCAAAACGGTAAACCCTCTTGCAATCGCTCACGATACTTCCCCTTCCATACGCTTACGCGCACGACCGTGGTAACGAATCGACCCGTCAGATGCGGGCCGTGAGGGAACTATACGGCGGGTTTTGAGCGGGCTTAAGCAGAGGATGCGCGGTTTGGCAAACGTGCTAAAACTGGCGGTAAACGGTAGGTAAAGGTGGTTACCTTATGAAGAGACCACTGCAAGAAAAATGCAGGTCAGATGCAAGTTTCTTGCTAAATCGCTTTATCATTATCGTGCATTATTGTTAGTTGGTTATTTTAGACAGGGCATTTTTAGCTACCCCAATAAGCTAGCTTTGTTGGGCTCGACGGGCGGCGCAGCGGGCGCGGGCTTCTTGGATTTCCTCCAAGTGGCTGATGATCTCGGAGGCGCTCTCCTCGATGGCCTTGCCGTCGGTACGTACCACAAAGCAGCCTAGGCGCTTCATGAGCGCACGGGCTTCCTCGAGCTCGCTGCGAACACTCTCAGGCTCGGCATAGGAGCCGGCGACGGCGCGCGCGTAATCATCGCCTAAGCGGCTATCGCGAATCTCAGAAATAACGTCGACGGTTGAAACCAGGCCGAACAGGCGCATCGGGTCGACCTCGTAAATTGACTTGGGTGGCTCCATGCCATGGGCCAACGAAACATTGGCAACCTTGTAACCTTGAAAGGCCAAAAACATCGACAGCGGCGTCTTGGACGTGCGCGATACGCCCAGCAGCACGATATCGGCACCCGACAGATCGTCGCAGCCGCGCCCGTCATCGTGCTCAACAAAATACTCCATGGCCTCGATACGATGGAAATAGCGGTCATCGGTTTTGTGAATCACGCCCGCGACGCCCTTGGGCGGCACGCCAATGAGCGACGACAGCACGGCGAGCGTCGGGCCGATCAGGTCGACCGAGCGGATATGCAGCATACCCAGGTAATCGAGCACGCGGGCGCGAAGCGCCGGATCGACAATGGTATGGAACACGGCAATATCGCGATGGTCTGCATCGACACGCGGGCCCACAAACGATTTAACCTGCTCCACAGAGTTCACCTTGGGCAGGCGCAAGAGATGAAAAGCCCCTTCATCAAATTGCCCGGACGCCGCAAGCACCACCTCACAAGCGGTATCACCGAGCGAGTCGGAGATAACGATAACGGTGGGACGAGCGGTGACCGGGCAATCCATGCGGGGCTCCTTTTGCGCTTACGCGCAGGCTGGCTTACTTTTTGCGGGCAAGCTCACCGATGTTGGCGATGCCGGAGAAAACGGCCTCGAAGCGGTTGAGCAGCTTAAGGCGATTATCGCGGAGCTGCTCGTCCTTGTCCATGACCATAACCTCATCGAAGAAGCGGTCGATGGGGGCGCGCAGGGCGGCAAGGGCCGCAAATGCGGCCGGGTAATCCTCGGCAGCAAGGGCGGCGTCGACAGCGGTCTGAGCAGCCTCGGAGGCATCGGCAAGCGCGAGCTCGACCTCGCCCATCAGGGCGCGGTCGTACTCCGCGCCCAGCTCGGGCTTGGAGATATGCGCGGCACGGGCATAGGCCGTCGCCAGGTTGTCAAAGGTCTCGGCGTCGTTCTTGCGAGCCTCGTCGAGGGCGGCGCAGCGGGCGAAGAAGACGGACGGGGCGATGATGTGCACCGCAGAGACGGCGGCAACGGTATCGGCCGGGATCTTCTCGTCGCGGGCCATGCTCACCAGGCGGCCATGGAAGAAGTCGCGAACCTGCTGGGCGACTTCGGCGGCGTCAAACTCAATGCCCTGCTCGCTATAGAGCTCGAGCGCAAAGTCGATGAGCGACGTGGGGTCGATCGGCAGGCGGTCGCGCAGGATGTTGATGATGCCGATAGCGGCACGACGCAGCGCATAGGGGTCGGAGGAGCCGGTCGGGGGCTCGCCGATGGCAAAGATACCGGCAATGGTATCGAGCTTGTCGGCACAGGCCACGATGCAGCCAGCGGTGCCCTCGGGCAGCTCGTCACCGGCAAAGCGGGGACGATAGTGATCGCGAATGGCGTGGGCGACCTCGTCGTTCTCCCCCATCGCGGTGGCGTAGTAACCGCCCATCACGCCCTGCTGGCTCGTGAACTCGACGACGGCGTTGGACACCAGGTCGGCCTTGCACAGGTGCGCGGCACGGCCGGCGTCAGCTGCCAGATGAGCACCCAGGTGTGCCTCACGGGCAATAGCGAGCGCGAGCTGCTCGATGCGCTCGGACTTGGCGAGCACGCTACCGAGCTTCTCCTGGAAGGCAACCTTGGCCAGGCGCTCACGGAACTCGTCGAGGGAGATCTTCAGGTCCTCCTCGTAGAAGAACTTTGCGTCGTCCAGACGGGCGCGCACGACGCGCTCGTTACCGTCGATCACGCGCTCGGCATTCTCGGGCTTGCTGTTGGAAACGACCACGAACTCACGCGTGAGCTTGCCCTCACCGTCATAGATCGGGAAGTAGCGCTGATTGGTGAGCATGGACTCGCAGATAATCTCGTGCGGGACCTTGAGAAACTCCTCATCGAAGGTACCGACGAGCACCGTCGGCCACTCGCAGAGGTTAATGACCTCCTCAAAGACCTTCTTGGGCGTATCGACATGGCAGCCGGGGCGAGCGGCCTCGACTTCGGCGATACCGGCAAGGATGGCCTCGCGACGACGCTCGGCAGAAAGCACGCCGGCGTCCTCGAGCACCTGCTCGTAGACGGCGGGGCTGGCAACCACATGGTCGCCAGGGCCAAGTACACGATGACCGCGCGTGGTGTTGCCGCTCGTCACGTCGGCAAACGACACGGGCACAACATCCTCGCCCAAAAGGCAGCAGATCCAGCGGACCGGACGAACAAAAGTCGCATGCTCGTGACCCCAGCGCTGGCTGCGGTAGTTGGGCCACTGCAGGCCGGCGATGGTCTTCTCGCACAGGGCCGTCAGAATCGGCGTAGCCGGTGCGGAGGGAATGTTCTTCTCGGCAAAGACGTACTCACGGCCGTCGGTGTCCTCGCGACGGACCAGATCCTCGGCAGCCACACCGCACTTGCGGGCGAAGCCCTGGGCGGCCTTGGTGGCGTTACCGTCGGCATCGAAGGCGATGTTGGCCGCGGGGCCGCGCTTGACCTCGTGAACCTCATCGGTCGCGGTGGCGACGTCGGCAACGAGCGCAGCCAGGCGGCGCGGGCTCGAGATCACGCGGACCTCGCCGTGGGCCAGACCGGCCTCGTCGAGACCCTTGGCGATCATAGTGCCAAGCTGCTTGACGGCATTGTTCAGCGGTGCGGAGGGCATTTCTTCCGTACCGATCTCAAACAGGAAATCCTTAGCGTCTGCCATGGCTTACGCCACCTCGCCTTCCTGGTCGGCATTCTCGTTGACTCCGGCGACCTCGGCCATGTAGGCCTCGCAGCACGCCTTGGCGACGGCGCGGACGCGCAGGATGTAGTTGGCACGCTCGACCGCGGACAGCGCGCCACGGGCATCGAGCAGGTTGAAGGCGTGGCTGCACTTCATGACGCAGTCGTACGCCGGCAGCGGCAGCTTGCGCTCCAGACAGGAGTGGCACTCGGCCTCGTAGTCGTCAAACTTCTGACGCATCATCTCGACGTTGGCGACCTCAAAGTTGTAGGCGCTGAACTCGCGCTCGTTCTCGAGGAACACGTCGCCATAGGTCATGGGCGTGCCATCGGGCAGGTAGCTCCACACCAAGTCGTAGACGGAATTGACGCCCTGCGCATACATGGCGATGCGCTCCAGGCCATAGGTGATCTCGACAGGAACGGGGTCGACCTCGATACCGCCCACCTGCTGGAAGTACGTAAACTGCGTGACCTCCATGCCATTGAGCCAGACCTCCCAGCCAAGGCCCCAGGCGCCGAGCGTCGGGCTCTCCCAGTCGTCCTCGACAAAGCGGACGTCATGGTCGTTGGGGTCCAGACCGATAGCGGCAAGAGACCCCAGGTAAAGCTCCTGGGCGTTGACCGGAGAGGGCTTGATGAGCACCTGGAACTGATAGTAGTGCTGCATGCGGTTGGGGTTCTCGCCGTAGCGGCCGTCGGCGGGACGGCGGCAAGGCTGCGCATAGCAGGTGCGCCACTCGGCGGGACCGAGCGAGCGCAGCGTGGTCGCGGTATGGAAGGTACCGGCACCGACCTCGGAGTCATAGGGCTGCATAATGACGCAGCCCTGCTCGCCCCAGTACTGCTGGAGACGCAGGATGATGTCTTGGAAGGAAAGCGATGAAGCGTTCATGCCTCTAATATCCCCTCGTCGAAACGATTACACGGTTAGGTACTGTACTATAGCGGTTTTTAGTCGATAGCGCCGATGCGGTTGAGCGGCCAGTAGCGCACAAGCGCCACAGCGATCAAATCAGAGCGATCGACGGGACCAAAGTAGCGTGAGTCGGCAGAGTTTTCGCGGTTGTCGCCCATCACCCACACGCACCCGTCGGGAACGGTGTAGGGATAGCTTACCTGAGCGCCGGGCGCTTGGACCGAAAGTGGCCAGCTCATGCCCGTCGTATAGTCCTCGTCGAGCGCCTGGCCGTCAACGACCACCTTGCCATCCTGCAGGTCGACCGTCTGGCCGGCCGTGGCAATAACACGCTTGACAAGAACATCATGCTCGGAGGTGCCATCGGGGTTGTGAAACACCACGATATCGCCCTGCTTGACGGGCTGACCGAGCTCGAGGCTCACCTTTTGCGCCAGGATCTGGTCGCCAATCTCGATCGTGTCCTCCATAGAACCGGTGGGCACCACAAAGGGCTCGACCACAAAGGTACGGATCAGGAACGTGGCCACGAGCGCGATCGCGATGACCGCGATCCACTCAAAAGCGCCCCTCAACGCGGAATGTTGCGTAGGAACCATACTCACTCCTCGCTCTGCGAATACGAAGCGTCAAGAATCTCCTGCGCGTAAGCGCGCTCCTCGGGCGTGAGCCGCGCTGTCTCGATCAGATCGGGACGCCAGCAGCAGGTGCGCTCGATGGCGTTCTTGCGACGCCAGGCATCGACCTTGGCGTGATCGCCGCTCACAAGCACCGGCGGCACGCCCTCGCCGTTGAACTCGGCGGGACGGGTGTACTGCGCGTACTCGAGCAGGCCTCCGTCCTCGGCGGTCGAGAACGACTCGTCGACGTTGCTCATCTCGTCGCCCAGGGCGCCGGGAATCAGGCGTACGACGGCATCGGTAACGACCATAGCGGGAAGTTCGCCGCCCGTGAGCACATAGTCGCCGATCGACAGACGCTCATCGGCATACGCATACGCGCGCTCGTCGACGCCCTCGTAGCGACTGCACACAAACAGCAGGCGCTCACTTTTGAGCAGGCGCTCGGCCACATGCTGCGTAAAAGGCTCGCCACAGGGGGTAAAGAACACCACAGTGGGCTTGGGACCCTCTGCGCTAATGGCCTCGATGGCCTCGGCGATAGGCTCGACCTTCATGAGCATGCCCTGCCCGCCGCCGTACGGCTCGTCATCGACGGTACGATGGCGGTCGTGCGTCCAGTCGCGCAGGTTATACGCCTTAAAATCAAAAAGGCCGGCCTTGCGGGCGCGGCCCAAAATCGACGTGGATATGACGGGCTCAAACATCTCGGGAAAGACCGAAAGGGTCTCAATCAGCATGTTGTCCTCCCTACTTGTCCATATCGATCAGGCCGTCCATCACGTGGACGGAAATTGTTCCTGTGTCGGGAAGATCGAGCACAACCTGCTCGATCACGGGAATCAGTACCTCGCCGTACCGATCACCCTCGACAACCCAAACATCGTTAGCGGGCGTCGACATGATCTCAACGATCGTGCCGAGCGAACCGAAGCGCTCGTCGACCACCTCGCGACCCATCAGGTCGGTATAGGCAGCGTCGAGCGAATCGACCTCAAAATCGTCACGATTTGCCAGCACGTAGCATCCCGTGATGCCCTCGGCGGCCGTCAAGTCGTCAATGCCCTCAAACGAGACCAGATCGCCATCGCCCGTATCGGTGACGGACACGACCGTGCAAAAGCGGTCGCGCTTGAGCGCCGGCGGCGTCAGGGCGACGCGCATACCCGGCTCTAATACAGAAGGAAGCCCCCGCAGCGGCTGCGCGAGGACCTCCCCCTTCCTTCCGTGCGGCTTGACCACACGGGCGATGTTTTTGTACTGGGACCTCAAGGTCCTAGCCCAGAACCTCTACCTCGACAGCAGTGTCGAGGCGAGCGGCCAGTGCACGGGCGAGCGTGCGAATGGCCTTAATGGTACGGCCACGACGGCCGATGACCTTAGCGACGTCATCCTCGGCGACCGAAACCTCAATCGTAGAGGCGTCGTCACCATCGATGACCTCAAGGCTCACGGAATCCGGGTCGTCGACGATCTGAACAACGAGATATTCGACGAGATCGGCGATGCGATCTGAGAGCATTGCCTCACCCTCGAGCTGTGCAGCGTCAACCTCAGGCACGATTTACTCCTCGGCGCCCTCAGCGGCCTCAGCGGCAGCCTTAGCGGCCTCGGCCTCTTTGGCGAGCTGCTTCTTGGACTTCTTGACGACGGTCTCGGTCTTCTCGCCCTCGTTGGCGGCCTTGACCAGAGCGGCGACGGCGTCGGTGAGCTGAGCGCCCTTGGACTGCCAGTCGGCGATCTTCTCGAGGTCGAGGTTGATGGTCTTGGGGGCGGTCATCGGGTTGTAGCGGCCAACCTCCTCGATGATACGACCGTCACGCGGGGCGCGGGAATCGGCGACGACGACACGGTAGTACGGACGCTTCTTAGCGCCGTGACGAGCAAGGCGAATCTTGACTGCCAAAGGAAACTCCTCCAACCAAGCAGCTTTAGGCTGCAACTACAAACAAACAGTTGAACATAATACGCCATCGACGCGGGCAGGTGAAGTCCGTGAGACCAACTTCTACGGTGTAGTCGAGGGCAAATCCATATCTTAGACAAGAATTCGGGATTTGCAAGCACATACACGCACCCCACATGAGCTGCGCGGTATACTCATGACATGGAAAGACGCGAACATACATACGGTTATGAGGATGCCATGGGCGTCACGCCGCCTCCCTGGACGGGTCCGGCGGTGGGCCTGATGGACCTTGATGCGTTTTTTGCGAGCGTGGAAATGCTCGATCATCCCGAATGGCGCGGAAAACCACTCATCGTGGGCGGAGACGCCGATTCGCGTGGCGTCGTGTCCACGTGTTCATATGAGGCACGTCGCTTTGGCGTGCACTCTGCCATGGCCTCGGCCGAGGCGCGGCGCTTGTGCCCGCAAGCCATTTGGACACACGGGCACTTTGACCGATACCGCGAGGTGAGCGCGCAGGTCATGGCGATTCTCGCCGACGAGACCCCGCGTGTTGAGCGCGTATCCATCGACGAAGCCTTTATCGATATCACACCGGGTCGCTTTGCGCCCGAAGACCCGCTGCTGGTTGCGCGGCGTGTAAGCGACCGCGTGGCAGGGCTGGGAGTGACCTGTTCCATTGGCGTGGGCTGCAACAAGACGGTCGCAAAGATCGCAAGCGAGCGGGATAAGCCGTTTGGGCTGACCATCGTGCGCCCCGGAACCGAGCAGCGCTTTTTGGCCGCGCTGCCGGTATCTGCTATGAGCGGCATCGGGCGCTCGGCCGAGGAGCGACTGCGCCGCATGCGCATCTACACCCTCGGCGAGCTATCACGTGCACCGAAATCCACCTTGGCCTCTATTTTTGGCGTCAACGGCGAACGCATGCGCCAGCGTGCGCTGGGACTCGAAATCTCCGAAGTCACGAGCCTCGATGAAGAGCGCGAGGTCAAGTCGGTCAGCAATGAACGCACCTTTGCTAAAGATTTAACTGAGCGTGGGGATATTGAGGCGGCGATTGCGCTGTTGGGAGAGTCAGTGGGACGCCGCCTGCGCCGTCAGGGGCTGACGGGTGCCACGGTAACGCTCAAGCTTAAGTATTCGTATGGCAGCGGGCGTACGGCACAGCGCCGGCTGCCTCATCCGACCGACGATGAGAACATCTTCGTGGCGGTTGCACTCGAACTGCTCGACAACATCTGGCAGGATGGCATGCATGTTCGCTTAGCGGGCATCGGCATGAGCGACTTCGACCACCAAGGCGGCATCCAGACTGACCTGTTCTGCGAGATCGATGACCGCGGAGCCCAATCCAGCGACCGCCGCGACCTCTCCGTCGCCATCGACGCCGTCCGAGACAAATTCGGCGACACCGCCCTTTCCTTCGGCCGCCAATCCCGCTTCAACGATTAACCGCCTTTGGGCAAAAAGAAAGCCGGGCAGGTGCGGAAAACCGCAACTGCCCGGCGATATGCGTGAGGGTAGCTAACCCCGTCTCAAATGAGCTACTAGAGGAGGTTGAGGGGGAGCTGGGGGGCGTCTCCCCAGAGCTTTTCGAGACGGTAGAAGTCGCGCGCCTCGGGAGTGAAGACGTGGACGACAACCGAACCATAGTCCATGAGCATCCAGGTCTTCTGCTCGCGACCCTCGATGGAGAACGGGTGCTCGCCGCAAGCCTCGGCGACCTTCTCCTCGATCTCGTCGACGATAGAATCGACCTGGCGGTTGTTGGTACCGGTGGCAAGCACAAAGTAGTCGCATACGTCGGAAAGCTCGGTCAGGTCGAACACCTGAACGTCCTCGCCCTTCTTGTCGTAGGCGGCCTGCGCGGCGGCGCGGGCGACATCCTCGGCGGCGACACCGCTCGCAGACAGCGAGGCGGCAGTGCGGTCGGACGTGGCGACGAAGCTCTTGTGCTCCACACCTTCAAGAATCTGATCGTCGGTCATGGTCTCGTCGGCCATGGAAAACCTCTTTCTAGACAGCCCGAGCTAGCGCAGCTGGGCGTAATGGTTGTAAATCGAAATAGCCGTGGGATAAAGATAGCGCCCGGACTGAATCACATAGACCAAACCCTGCGCAAAACAGGAGAAGAACAACTCGTCGAGCGTCGACTCCCCCACCATCTTGCGCAGCGCATGTACATAGTCGCCGTGGCGGTTGGGCTCGATGGCATCGGCCACAAAGACCACCATATCGAGCGGCGTCATGTCGCAGGCACCCACGGTGTGACGGTCGACAGCCTGGAAAACGGCCGGCGACAGCTCGGGAAAAAGCTGCGGAAGCTCATAGGCGGCAACAGGGCCATGCAAAAGCGGCGTCGCGGCAGAAGGAGAGCCGGCAATCTTAATGCCGTAATGCAGAGCGCGCGTGACCAGCTCGTCATCGGAAAGCACCTTGTCCCAGTCGTGGATCAAGCCGGCGGCAGCGGCATCAAAGCGGTCGACGCCGTAGACCTCGGCCAGATGAAGTGCGGTCTCGGCAACACCCAGCGAATGCACATAGCGCTTGCGCTTATCCTTCATGCGAACATCGAGCAGCTCTTGAATGCGCTTGAGCAACGCGCGCTCATCGCCCTCAAACTGATCCTCTACCGACAACGTAGACCCCCATCACTCAAAATCTTCTTGGCCCAAATCGGCATATAGCCTGCGTTTGCGAATGTAGCCAAGCACGGACTCGCTCGTAAGATAGCGCACGCTCATGCCGCGGGCAACTCGCTTACGAATGTTCGTCGAGCTGATCGCCAGCGCCGGAATCTGAATATAGCGCACGTCGAACGGCAGCCCCGACTCTTTGATTCGGGCACGCGCCGTATCGATATCAAAGCCCGGTCGCGTCGCCGCAATAAAGGTAGCAAGCTCAGCGATTCGTTCGGCATCATGCCAGGTCACAATATCGATAATCGCGTCGGCGCCCGTAATAAAGTAGAGCTTTACCTGCGGCGGGTAAAAGTCGCGAAGGGCATGAAGCGTATCGGCCGTATAGGTTACGCCCGGACGGTCGATCTCGAACCGGCTCGCCAAAAAGGCCGGGTTCGCGGCGGTGGCGAGGACCGTCATGGCATAACGGTCCTCGGCAGGCGTCACCGGCTTGTCAAGCTTAAAGGCAGGAGAGCCCGCCGGCATAAAGAGCACAGAGTCCAAGTCGAGGGACTCACGCGCCTGCTCGGCGGTCACCAGGTGCCCGTAATGGATGGGATCAAAGGTGCCGCCCATAATGCCGAGCCTAAACTCCTGCCCGTCCTCTAGAGGAAGCTCGGGCAGACCGATTCCACCGCGCAGCGACATGGCCTACTCGCCCTCCGAGGTCTCGGCATCGCCCGCGGCATCCGCCGCATCGACAACCTCGACGCCCTCATCCGCAGCATCGGCCACGTCAATGGCTTCAACGGCAACGTCCTCGCCAGCATCCTCGAGCTCCTCGAACTCCGAAAAGTCCTCGGCACCCTCAAAGTCAAAGGCACGCTGGCAAATGCGGACCTCGTCGCCCGCACGGCAACCGGCCTTCTCGAGCGCATCGTCAACACCCATACGCGCAAACTTATGCTGCAGGTAAATGACGGCTTCCTCGTTTTCCCAGTCGGTCTGGATGACCATGCGCTCGATGGCACGACCGACCACGCGGAAGGCACCGGGCTCTTCCTGGACAATGCGGAAACGCTTCTCACGCTGCAGGCGACGGCGCTCCCACTCATCGTCGCGCAGAACGACCGGCTCATCGGAGTCAGCCAACTCGGCGCGCAGCTTAGCCACCTGCTCGCCCACGGCAAGCATCAGCGTGTTGAGACCGGCACCCGTCACAGCAGACACGGCAAAGAACATATGTCCATCGTCGAGCGCTGCGCGCTTGAGGTCGGCAATCTTGTCGGCCGTGCCCGGCGCGTCACACTTGTTGGCAACGACGATCTGCGGACGCTCCGAAAGCTCGGCGCCATACTGCTCGAGCTCGCGGTTGATGATGCGATAGTCCTCAACCGGATCGCGATCCTCAAAACCACCCGTCATGTCGACGACATGCATAATCAGGGCCGTACGCTCAATGTGGCGCAGGAACTGGTGACCCAGGCCCTTGCCCTCGCTCGCGCCCTCGATAAGACCGGGGACGTCGGCAACGACGTAAGAATATTCACCGGCACGCACCATGCCGAGGTTCGGCACGAGCGTGGTAAACGGGTAGTCAGCAATCTTGGGACGGGCGGCACTCATGCGCGCGATGAGCGATGACTTACCCACGGAGGGAAAGCCCACGAGCGCGGCATCGGCCATAAGCTTCATCTCGAGCTCGATCCAGTGCTCCTCGGCCGGTTCGCCCAACTGGGCAAAGGCCGGAGCGCGACGCACCGACGTCACGAAGTGCGTGTTGCCCAGACCGCCGGCACCGCCGGGCGCCACGACGACGCGCTCGCCGTCGTGCACCAGGTCGGCAATCTCGAACATCGGGGTCTGCGTCTCGGGATCGAGCTCGCGCACCACGGTACCCATAGGGACCTTGAGAATCAGGTCCTCGCCGCTCTTACCGTTACGACGGGCACCCTGCCCGTGCGTGCCGCGCTCGGCGCGGAAGTGATGCTTAAAGCGGTAATCGATCAGCGAAGACAGCTGAGCATCGGCCTGGATGACGACATTGCCGCCACGACCGCCGTCGCCGCCATCGGGGCCGCCCTTGGGGACAAATGCCTCGCGCCTAAACGACATGCATCCGGCTCCGCCGTCGCCGCCGCACACGTTAATGCGGCTGATATCGGTGAACTGTGACAACAGAATCGCCTCCTACAAAAAGAGGGAGACCCTTGAATCCTAAAACTCAAGTGCCTCCCACATATGTGCTCTATGAAGGGTGAATTACGCGTTCGCGAGCGGGCGTACGCTGACCCTGTGCTTGATACCCTTGTGGAACTCAACGGTACCGTCGACCAGCGCGAACAGCGTGTCGTCCTTGCCACGGCCAACGTTCTCACCCGGGTGGATGTGCGTGCCGTGCTGACGGACGAGAATCGTGCCCGTGGTTACCGTCTGGCCGGCATAGCGCTTCGTGCCAAGGCGCTGACCGCGGGAGTCACGGCCATTACGGGAGGAACCGAGTCCTTTTTTGTGTGCCATTGTGTATACCTACTCTTTCGTTACGAGTGTAATCTACTCGGCGACGGGAGCCTCGGCAACAGCCTCAGCCTCTGCCTTGACAGCCTTCTTGGCGCGGGAGGTAGCCTGAACCTTCACGATCTTCAGCTTGGTGAGCTGCTGACGGTGACCCTTCAGACGACGATAGCGCTTGCGCTTGTGGAACTTGAAGACCAGCTGCTTCTCGCCCTTGAACTGCTCAACGATCTGAGCGGTAACCTTGGCCTTGGCCAGCTTGTCGGGATCGGTGACGATCTTCTTACCATCGTTGAGGAAGATGACCGGCAGGGTGACCTTGTCGCCCTCATTGCCCTCGATCTTCTCGACGGTGATGACATCGTCGGTGGCGACCTTGTACTGCTTGCCGCCCGTGTTAACGATTGCGTACATGTTTACTTGCCCTTCATGCATCAGTTAGTGCAACAGCCGAATATAGTAGCAGGCGAAAATACCCCCGTCAACGAGTATGTGGAGCAAATCCACAAGTTCGCACAGGTATGGGGCTGACGAGTCGGCCCTCGTCGTCCTCGCATGCTTGATTCTGACGCTCGACATCGTAGGAGCAGATGGTCACGAGGTCTTGCATACCGGTGGAAACAATAGGTGCATCGACGCCCGGGGTCAAGCCCTGCAACAAAACATCAGCAGCAGAAAGCAAAATCTCCGGACGCATGGAGCCCTCGTTGTCGGCATGGGTGTCGAGCATGAGCACCAGATGGTCCTCACACTCCCCCGCCGCGAGCTCATAGCCAACGAGCGTGTGATCCAAATCCAAGCGCTTGCTCTTTTTTCCGCGCGCGTAGTCGATGCCATGGTCCGCGCGCAGTGTGTCGATCGCACGACGCACCTCGTCGGCGCTTACGGGCGCCTCGGGATCCAAGTGCAGGTCGATGCGATACGACAGGCGCGTGAGCTGCGCCGTCAACGCCGGCGTGCGCACGTCGATGTACGCCGCCTCGATGGGCGCCAGATCGGCCGGAGATGCCGCAGACAGGCGCTCAAACGCCTCGTCGAGCGCCACGAACTCGGTCATAAACAGGTCATACCACTCGCAGGCCGACGACGTACCAACCGGTAGCGCCGAAGAGAAGCCCACGCGCATGTGCGGAGAGAAGCCCTGCGTGACGGCATAGGGAAGTCCCGCACGGCGCACGATGCGCTCAATGGTATGGATCACTTCGAGATGGCCCAGGTACTTAAGGCGATCGCGCTTGCCATAGCGAACACGAAGCCTAAAGAGCGAGGGGTTGTCGGTCAGGCGCTCACTCATGCGCGATCACCCATCAATACATTCTTGGCGTGGAGCGTGGGGCAGATTCCGCAGCCGGTGCACGACGTGCGGGTGCAGTCGGGAGTCGTGACGCCCTCGAGCGAGCGACGGTACTCGCGTTCGAGGAAGCCGCGCGTGCAGCCGGGGCTCACATGCTCCCACGGCAGGCGCCAGTCCAACTCGTAGGGCAGGTGCACGAGCTCATTGAGGTCAATGCCGTTTTTGGCAGCAGCCTCCTTCCAGTTCTCGAGCGAGAAATGCTCTACCCAGGCGTCAAAGCGAGAGCCCGAGCGCCAAGCGTCGATGATGACGGGCGTCATGTCACGACCGGCGCGGGACAGCGCGGCCTCGATGAGCGAGGTCTCGGCATCGTGGTAATGCACGCGGACGGCACGGTTGCGAACGCTCGTGATAAGCAACTTCTGGCGACGCTTGACGTCGTCGTAGTCGAGCTGCGGGCACCACTGGAACGGCGTGGCAGCCTTGGGGATAAAGACCGAAACCGAGATCGACACCGAGATCGAGCCGCGACGAGCCTTGGGCACCACGGAACGACCGAGCTCCAGCACGTGATCGGCCAGATTGGCGATGGCCACGATGTCCTCGTCGCGCTCGCCGGGAAGGCCCATCATAAAGTAGAGCTTCATGCGGTTCCAGCCGGCCTCGAAGGCCGCCTTGGCCGCACGGTCCAGGTCCTCCTCGGTCACGTTCTTGTTAATGATGTCGCGCATGCGCTGGCTGCCGGCCTCGGGCGCGAACGTCAGGCCGCCCTTCTTTTCGCCGGCGACCGACTCGGCCATATCCACGCCAAACGAATCCAGGCGCTGCGACGGAATAGACACGCGAATACCCGTATCCTCCAGGCGACGGTTGAGCCTGCCGAGCACGTCGCGAATGCAGGAGTGGTCGGTCGTGGAGAGCGAGGTCAGCGACACCTCGTCATAGCCGGTCTTTTCCAAACCCTGAATCACCGACGAGACGATCTGGTCGGCCGAGCGCTCACGCACCGGGCGATACGTCATGCCGGCCTGGCAAAAACGACAGCCGCGGGCGCAGCCGCGCAGGATCTCGATAGACAGGCGGTCGTGGACCAGCTGCGCATAGGGCACGCACGACTGCGGCAGCGGATTCGTGGCGCCGAAATCCTCGACGACGCGCTTGTAGACCACGGTAGGCGCATCCTTGCCCTCACGCGGCACGGTGTAGCCATGCGGCGAGCAGGGCTCGTCGTGACAAACCTCATAGAGCGACGGCACGTAGTTGCCGGCAATGGATGCAAGCTGCTCGACAATCTGCGCGCGCGGGACTCCTTCGTCACGCAGACGGCGATGCAACTGGCAGGTCTCGAGCAGCGATTCCTCGCCCTCGCCGATGAGGATAACATCGAAGAAGGCCGCGTACGGCTCGGGGTTGTACACCGAGGGACCGCCGGCGATGATAATGGGGTCGTCTTCACCTCGGTCGGTCGCCAACAGCGGAATGCCAGCGAGGTCGAGAGCCTCGAGGAAGTTCGTCACCGCCATCTCGTGCGGCACATGCAGACCGACGATATCAAACGAAGCGACCGGCGCTGCACCCTCGAGCGAGAGCAGCGGAATGCCTGCCTCGCGCATGGCATCACCCATATCGGGCCACGGCACATAGCCACGTTCGCAGGAGATGCCCTCGGCCTGGTTAAGGATGTTGTAGAGGATGGCGATGCCCTGGTTGGGCAGACCAACCTCGTACACATCCGGGTAGATCAGGCAGCAACGGTAGTCGGCATCGGCCTTGGAAAGCGTGCCCCACTCGTGATCGATATAGCGACTCGGCTTCTCGACCTTGGCGAGCAACGGCTCAATTAAATGAAAACAATCTTGGTATGCAACGCGCAACGGAAAACCCCTAAGCAGCGAGATCTGATGCGTCCTGATAGGACGCCATAGGACGGGTAGCGCCCGCGACCGTGGTCACCAGATCGCGAACGCGGGAAAACGTGGCAGTGACCACCTCGTTGGCACGACTGTAGTCGACATCGCGCTCGTAGAGCGAAACGAGCGCACGGCCCATGCCATAGGTGCCCGCGGCAGCAGTGAGCGCCTTGACGGCAAACCCAATATGCGGCGTCTGCTTGACGAGCGCGCGGGTGACCGCGCGGATCACAAGACCGCCGGCAAGCACGCCCGCGACCTCGTAGCCGCGCTCAGGCTTAATGCCGCGTCCAAAGACGGCAGCGAGCTCAAAGAGCATGCCCACCTGCGCCAGCGCCATAACGGGATAATCGGCGCCCGGCAAAAACACCAAAGCCCCGGTCGCCATATTGGTGAGCGCACACGAGGTGATGATACGATTGGCCGCCGCGATGCGCATGAAGGCAAAGTTCGCCGCAAAAGCCGTTTCCTTGTCGGTGCGATCGAGAATCCAGCGGGCAAGCGTCTCGAGCAGATACGTCTTATCGGTTGCCGCCACCACACCGAGCATGGGCGTGGACTCCTCGATAAACGGCACCTCCACAGCAGACTCGGCAAGCACGCACACGGGCGCGCCGGCGATCACGAGCTCCTGCACGGCACTCTCCAAGCGGTCGGAACCACACGAGAGCACCAGCACCACATCGGTATCGGTCTTTGGAGCAATTCGCTCCTCCCCCAGACGCTCGACGCGCACAATGCCCGAGGTCGTCTGCGGCACAAAGGCGTCACGCACCGTCTCGGCCAGAAAGCGCGAGGCGGACGAATCCAGATAGACCGAGACGCGCACCGGCGTATCGGAATCCTTCTTAACGGACGCGCCCATCTTAAAAGCGCGGGTCAGCTTATCTACGGGAATTTTCATAGCAAACCCCTCCAGCGGTTACGCGGCGCCCGAACGATGCCGCCATATGGATTGTACGATACCCACCGTCAGCAGCTGGATCATCATCGAAGACGAACCGAAGCTAATAAACGGTAGCGGAATACCGGTAATCGGCATCATGCCGATGCACATGCCGATGTTCTCGAAGGTCTGGAATGCCCACATGCCGACGATACCTACGCACGACAGACGCAGGAACAGCGACTCACACTTAAAGGCGACGCGAATCGTCGAAAAGATCAGCAGCACGTAGAGGCACAAGAGAAAAAAGGAACCGCAAAAACCAAAGGTCTCGGACAAAAAGGCGAAGACGAAGTCGGTGTGGAACTCAGGCAGAAAGCCGCCGGCCGACTGCGTCGCATGGCCCAAACCCTTACCAAAGAAGCCGCCCGAGCCAACGGCGATAAGCGACTGCTGCAGGTTGTAGGCATCGTCCGAATCGGCATTATCGGGGTCGATAAAGACCGTCAGACGGTTCATCTGATACTGCTTGATGAGCACATCGTGGCCGAGCAACGAATCAAAGACCGAATCGAGCGCCAGAACGAGGGCCACCAAGCCCACGAGCAGGGCCAGGGTCGACAGCACCCATTCGCGGCGTGCACCGCTCATACAAATGACGATGGCGCCCGAAACCAGCACGACCAGGCCCGAGCCCAGGTCGCCCATGGCAACGACGGCCAAAAACGGAATGGACAGCATGCCGCAGAGCTTGACGTAGTCGCGAACGGTATCGATGCGACCGTTATACTGCGAGCCAAGCGTAGCAATAAAGAAGATGGTGATGAGCTTGGCAAGCTCAACCGGCTGGAATGTCAAGCCGATACCGGGAATCTTGATCCAGCCCGTCATGCCCAGACCGCCCGTATAGGACAGACCCGGAATCTTGGGCGAGAGGATCACGATCAGGTCGATGACGAGCAACGCCGTCGAGAAATTGGAAATACCGCGCAGATCGGTACGCCAGACCAGCACCGCCAGCACCGCCCCGATGCCAATTCCCAGCAGATGGCGTGAGAACGAGGCATCGGCCTTAAACTGCGAAGCCGACCAGATAATGATGGCACCGTAGGCGACGAGCGCCACTGTAGCCACGAGCACACCGATATGCACCTTTTGGCGAAACGTGCCGCGCGAGGCCGAAAGTTGCTTGTTGACGCGGTCCAGGCTGCTGCGAGAGCCGGTCTTGGTTGAACGGAACAGATCCGCCGGAGAAAAATCCATCGCAGCCTCCTATCGAACCGAAGAATCGCCCGAGGCCGAAGAGGTATCGGGCTCGTCATAAATCACACCGAGCACGTCGCGCACGACATGCATCGCGGTATCCGAGCCACCGCCGCCCTGCTCCAGGACAGTAGCGATGACATACTTGGGGTCATCGGCCGGCGCATAGGCGCAGAACCACGCGTATTCGTCCTCGCCACTTTTCTCGCCCGTGCCCGACTTGCCGTATACCTGCGGCGTCAGGGTGCCAAAGTGCGCCGCCAGGGACGTCGATGCCGTGTAAATCACGTCGTGCATGCCGTTGCGAACAAGAGCCAAATCCGAATCGCTGTTGATCTTGGCCTCCAGGCGTTTCTTCTTGCCCTTGCCGTTGTACTTATAGGCATCGCCGTCGCCATCGCGCGACACGGCAGACAAAAACACGTGGGGCACGTACTGTTTGCCGCCGTTGGCAAGACCCATATAGGCGCACGCCATCTGCAGGGGCGTCACCAGGATGTCGCCCTGGCCGATGGCGATGTTGGTCATATCGCCGGCATTCCACTTGCGGTCCTCGGCAGAGGCGTCGGTGAAGTACGACTCTTTCCACTCGGCATCGGGAATACGGCCCGCGCCCTCACTCGGCAGATCGATACCGCAGGTCTTGCCTAGGCCCCAGCGACGAAAGACCTCCTGCAAGCCCTCGGGATGTTGCTCGTCATAAAAGAACGCCTTGCCCATGTCGTAGAAGACAGGGTCGCACGAGTTGGCGATACCCGACTGCAGCGTCATGGTGCCGTGGCCGGAATGCAACCAGCAGTACTTGCCCCACGACTTGCCCAGACCCGTCCAATAGCCCGTGCAGTTGGTCGTCTGCCCCGACGTGTAGGTTCCAAACTCAAGACCGGCCAGTGCCGAGAGCGGCTTGATGGTCGAGGCCGACATGTACTGTCCGCTAATGGCGCGGTTGAGCAGCGGGTGCGAACCCTTGTCATCATTGAGCTCGGTCCACACGTCATTTGAGACGCCACCGATAAAGACGGACGGATCGAACTTGGGCTGGCTCGCCATGCCCAGGATCTCGCCATTGTTGGGATCGAGACACACCACAGCGCCGTTGCCGGCATTGCTGTAGCCAGTGGTCTTGGCAAGCTCGATAGCGCTCGCCAGCGCCGTCTCACAGGCCTGCTGGATCTTAAGGTCGAGCGTGAGCTTAATGTCGGAGCCGGCCTTCGCAGGCACGGCACCGGCCTGACCGGTCACATTGCCCGAGGCATCGACCTTGACGGTCTGCTCGCCACGAATACCCTGCAGCAGGTTTTCGTAGTAGCTCTCAACGCCCGCCTGGCCCACGATATCGCCCGACTGGTACGTAATCTTGCCAGCAGAAGCATCATCATCGCCAGAGGTTTTCTTATTCTGGGCCTCGAGCTGCTCGGAGGTAATGGTGCCGGTATAGCCCAAGATATGGCATGCCGTCTCGCCATATGGATACTGGCGCTCGGTACGCTCGGCAATCTTGACGCCCGGGAACTCGCCGGCGTGTTCCTTGATATAGGCAACCGTGGAGCGACGGACGTCCGTCGCGATGGTATGCAGGCTCTGAGCGCCCTCTGTATTGTCCTGAATATTGCGAAGGACCGCCACGTAAGGCATTCCAAGCACGTTGGCAAGATGGCGAACCAGAACCTCATCCTCGGCAAGGTCGCGGTAGGCCACGACAGCAAGTGAGGGACGGTTCTGGACAAGCGCCACGCCATTGCGGTCGAGGATGCGGCCGCGTACAGCGGGAGTGGTAACGGTGCGAGTCTGATTGCTATTAGCCTGCTTCTCGTAATAGTCCGACGAGACCATCTGCATGCCCCACAGCTTGACGGCAAGCGCCGCAAACATCGCGCCCACACCCGTGGTGAGGATGGAAAAGCGGCCCTTAAAGGCGGTCGCCGCGGTATTGCCCTCGCCCTCGGTGGCGCGTGGGGCCGTTCCATGCTGCGTATCGTAGGTAAAACGGGAATCGCCACGACGCATGATGACCAGTGCGACCACGATGGCCACAACCAGCACGATACCAGCGATAATAACCGTCAACTGGGAAGACATCTACGGGCCTCCCCTATTTGAGCTTGCGGGTCTTGGGCTTAAAGCGCATACCCGTCTGGCGTCCGCCACGTGCGGAGAATCCATAGCCGGACTGCGGCACGACGCCGGACATCAAAAACGGAATGGCAACCAGACCCGTCAGGATCGAGGACGGCAGCGCATGGCCGAAGATCGCCACGACAAAGCTCGTCTCCAAACCCATAAACAGCAAGATGATGCTGTAAATCACATTAATGACGAGCGCAAAGGCGCCCACAGTGACGCCGCGCGCACTCGGGGTACCGCCCGTCTGACCAACGGCGCTGTGCACCAGGGCAAAAGAACCCACGGTCAGCAGGAGTGACATAACGCCCACCGGCACGGCAGCGGACAGGTCATAAAACAAGCCGCTGCAAAAACCGCACACGACGGCACGGGTCGGGTCGCCCGAGAACACGCTTAGGCACACCAGAATAATCATGAAGTTGACGCGACCGCCCGCAATGGAGATCTGCGGTGCCAGGCCTGCCTGCAGCAGCACGCACACGATGGCGGCGATCACAAACGTGCGGGAGCTCATCCCCTGCTCGTGTAGATCCATGGACATGCCCCCTATTCGCTCGAGCCAGAATCGGTCGTCTCGGACGTGTCGGAACTGTCATCCGAGCTCTCGTCCTTCGTCTTGGTCGCAGCATCGCGCGACGTTCCCTGCGGCGTGCTGTTGGCCGTGCTCACGTCCTCATCCGAGGCCGACTGTTCGTCGGTCAGCGAGGTGATGACCAGCACTTCCTCGTTGTTCTCGGCCGTCGTCTGGGCGCGCACCACAATGGTGTAGTACACGTCGTTTGCCGATTTCTCAACCGACGAGACGGTGCCAAGCGGAAGGCCCTTGGGGAACACGCCGCCGATGCCAGAGGTCACGATGATATCGCCAACCTTAACATCGGAGTCGACGCTCGCGTACTCAAGACGCAGCGTGCCGTCAGCCTGACCCTGCAGCATACCCTGGGCGCGCGTGTCCTGCACCATGGCGGACACGCCCGAGTTCTCGTCGCCAATCAGGCGCACGGTAGAGGTCTTGGCCGATACCTCGATAATCTGGCCGATAACACCGGCAGAACTCGTCACGGGCATGTTGATGGTAAGGCCGTCGGCAGAGCCCTTGTCGATGGTGACGGTCGAGGTCCAGGCATCGCCGGAGGCACCAACGATACGAGCTGCGGTCGATTTGAGGTTGTAGGTCGATTGCAGCCCGACCAGGCCCTCCAGGCGCTCGGCAGTCTTTTGAGCCTCAGAAAGCTCGGCGACCTTAGAGGTCAGCTCCTCATTTTGCTTCTTGAGCTCGTCGAGCGTGTCCTGCGACGCCGTTAGGTTAGAGAACACGTTGCCAATCGCATTGAAGGGAGCCGCCACAGCCGAGCCCACAAAGCGCACCGGAGAGGTAATCGTCGTTACGCCCGAACGCACGGCATGAATCGGCCCTGCCTCGCCCTCGCGGATGTAAAACGTGAGCAGCAACACCGAAATCAGGCTGAAAACAATCAACGGGCGCATACCCGTTGATTGTCGCTTGGTATTCAGATTTGTGGAGAAACCCGAAGATCGTGCCAAATGGAATCCACCTTTTGGAAATTAAGCATTGGTCTGGACGAAGCCGCCATCAAACGCATTGGCCTCGAGCACGCGGGCACAGCCGTTAACGACGTTATCGAGCGCCGTGGGGCTGACGTTGACCGAAACACCGGTCTCATCGCGCAGGCGCACGTCGAGACCGCGCAGCAGCGCGCCGCCACCAGTCAGCAAAATGCCGTAGTACATAAGGTCCGAGGCGAGATCGGGAGGCGTAGCGTCGAGTGCGTCCTTGACGGCCTTGGCCATCTCGTCGAGTGGCTTGTTGAGTGCGCGACGAATCTCCTCGCTCTCGATGCGCACGGTCTTGGGCAGACCGGTGATCACGTCGCGGCCGTTGACCTCGACATCGAGCTCGTCCTTGAGCGGCACGGCGGAGCCGACCTTGATCTTGATGTCCTCTGCCGTACGCTCGCCGATGGCCAGGTTGTAGGCATCACGAACGTGCGTGAGGATGGCCTGATCGAACTCGTCGCCGGCAATACGGATGGACTGCGAGACGACGATGCCGCCCATAGCGATAACGGCAACCTCGGTGGTACCGCCACCGATGTCGATGACCATGGAGCCGGTGGGCTCCTCGACGGGCAGGTCGGCGCCGATAGCGGCAGCCATGGGCTCCTCGATCAGGTAGGCCTGGCGAGCGCCGGCCTGGATCGTGGCCTCAAATACGGCACGCTTCTCGACCGACGTGACGCCGGAGGGAACGCAGACGACAACGCGCGGACGCGGGGTCCACGGATAGCGCTTCTCGGAAGCCTTGTCGATAAAGTAGCGAAGCATGGCCTCGGTAACATCGAAGTCGGCGATGACGCCGTCCTTCAGGGGACGAACGGCCACGATGTTGCCGGGCGTACGGCCGAGCATGCGCTTTGCCTCGATACCGACCGCCAGGATGCGCTCGTCGTTCTTGTCGATGGCGACAACAGAGGGCTCGCGGATGACGATGCCCTTGCCGCGCACGGAGACAAGCGTATTTGCGGTGCCGAGGTCGATGGCAAGATCGCCCGCATAGCTACCGAAGAACATATCCATCAAAGAAAACAACGCAACTCCTGATGTGTTGGATGATTGCTGGAAAACTACTAGCTCATGATACTAGCGCAAGCCCGGCACCTCACTTGCGGTGAAGCGCCGGGCAAAGCTAAATCCCATAAGGTCACTACTGGTTGTCAGCAGCCGAGAAATCCATATCGAGTGAGGAAACGGCCCAGCCGATATGGTTGTAGGAGCGCACGAATTTGACGGTGTACTCCTGCTCGCCGCCCTTGGACAGCGATGCCTTCACCTTGGCGGTCGTCTCGGTCATGGACTGATCCATGCCCTCGACGGACACGGTGGCACCCTGCGGAATCGAGGAGATGATCATCGACTTGGCGTCCTCGGACAGGCTCGAGGCCAGGCAAGACTCGGCCTTTGCGGTGTCACCGTCGCCGGCAGCCTGGAACAGATCGGTAACGACAGACTCCTGAGACGGGAAGCCAAAGCCGCGCGTGTAGGCAAAGCCCAGACCGCCCGCGGCAATCAAAATGAGCAGAAGCAGCACGATGAAGACTTTGAGACCCGTGTGGCGATGGCGACGACGGACCTTGGCCTGCTTGCGGTCCTGACGGTCCTGCTGGACCATCTCGGACTCGGACAGCGTAAAGAAGCCGGTGTCCGAGGGATCGGGCATAAACTGACCGGTCGCGCCCGTAGGATCGAGCGGATCGACGGCAGGAGCGTCCATCGCGGGCGCCGGTGCCGTGGCCATAGCCGTCTGGGCAGACAGCGCGGCAAGCGAATCGTGCACGCGGGCAAGCTCATCGGCCTGCTCGGAGGTGAGCTGGTAGATGCCATCGGCAGTAGCGACGTTAAAGGCGTCGAGTGCGTCGGAGGGGCGGCCGGCGGCAGAAAGTGCCTGACCCATGCCGGCGTTGAGCGCACGCGTGTCGTCGCGGGGGCCGGCAAAGTCGATAGCCGTGCGGTAGGTCTCCACGGCATCCGCCGGACGGCCGAGCTTAATGAAGCAACGACCAAGCTCGCCGAGTGCGGCGGCAGGAGCCGGATTGGCGCCGTCGATGGCAGCCTGACGGAAGGCAGTACCCGCGTTGGCATAGTCGCCCGACTGGAACAGCGCATTACCCAGGCCCAGATAGGCCTTGAACGGCGTGGCATAGGAAGCATCCTGCGTAGCAGCAGAGAACGCCTGGGCGGCCGTCGTGTAGTCGCCCACGGCGGCGAGCGCCTTACCGCGGTTGGTGAGCAGCGCGCCGCGCTTGCCATAGGTGCCGTCGTTGAGGGCGGCGGCATAAGCCTCGGCAGCCTCGGCATACATGCCCAGGTGCATCAGGGCGTTGCCGCGAAGGTGATCGGCCTCGCCCATAATCTCATCGGGAGTCTTTGCCGCCCCAAGCATCTGGGCTGCAGCGGAAAAATCACCCGCGCGGTAAGCGGCGCGGCCCTGTTGGATCAGCTGGCTATTCAAGGAAGTCCCCTTTACTCGTGAACGATCTCGACATGGACGATCTCGTCGCCGGCACGCAGCTGCGAAATCACATCGAGACCCTCGACCGTGGTACCAAAGACGGTGTAACCGGAATCGAGGTTATGCTGGGCGCCCAGGCAGAAGTAGAACTGCGAACCCGCGGAATCGGGGTCCATGGAGCGTGCCATGGCAAGGGCACCATCGACATGGCTGTTGCGCGGATTGGTGGCAAACTCGCCCTTGATGCAGTAGCCGGGGCCACCGGTACCGGGCATACCGTCGGGGCCCTCAAGGCCGGCAGCAACGTCGGCGCCGGACATATCGCGGGTATTGGGGTCGCCGCCCTGAATGACAAAGCCGGGCACATAGCGATGGAACTTAAGGCCATCATAGAAATCCATCGTGGAAAGCTCGCAGAAGTTCGCGACATGAATGGGAGCGCCCTCGCCGTCAAACTTGACCTTGATGGTACCCTTCGACGTCTCGATAACGGCGCACTCGTCGCCGGCAAGCTGATACTCGGGCGTGTAGAGCTCTTTCTTAAAACCAAACATGTGGTTCCTTCCTCGTGCGTTTAAAGCATATTTGTACGAATTGTAGCAATAAGCATGCGCTTACATCAATTGCGCACGTAGGTTATGCCGACTATGGCGAACTAATTTTAGGAACGCTGCTGCGGCTTCCAGGAGCCCACGTTGGCGTCGTACTGGTTCAGCGCGCTGTTGCCACCCTGCGCGATGGGCGCCAGGATCTCGCTTTGGTGGGAACTCATCGACTCGCCATCGGGAATGGCCAGCGAGATGTCCCAGCTCTGACAGATCACGTCGACACGCTCGTACATCCACTCGGCAAGCTGCTTTAAGTGGGCAATGTCGTCCGCATAGACCGTATCGTCCTGGTACTTAAGGTTGCTGAGCTCATCTTGCGTCTTTTTAATCTGGTCGCGCAGGGCGTAAGCACTCTGCGACAGCTCCTGACGGGTGGACAGCGGCGTTCGGAGATAACCGTTGTTAAAGGAATCGATGACCTCGCCGATCTGGTCCTCGTCACCGTAGGACACGATGGTCTGATACAGACCGTCGAGCCTGGTATAGAGCTGATCATCGGTGAGCACGGTTTCTTCCTGGACCACCTCGGCAGAATCGTCCTGCTTGGAATCGTCCTCAGTCGCCTCGCCCTTTTGGCGCGTGGGGAAGGTGGTCTGCGCGGCCTGGCCAAACTGGTCATAGAAGCCAGGCATGACACCCATGGGATCGGTCGTCACGAACCAGTAGGCACCGCCGCAAACGACAGCAAGGACCGCGATGACGATGAGCGGCTTGGGGATATGACGCTTGTGCTTGTGATAGGCGTCCTCGTCGGGATGCACCTTGCGCTTGGGTTTTTGAGCATCGTCATGCAGGGAAACGGACGTGGGAATATCGACCTTGGGGATACCGAAATCCTTATCGAAAGCCGGCAGCACGCAGGTCTCGTTGGGATCGGCGGCGTCCGAAAGAACCGCAGCAGCCGAGGCCGGCGCATGCGGCACCTCGGTATCGATCTGCTCTTGCGTTAGGCGCGGAAAGCCCGCCGTGCGGCCCGCTGCCAGGTCGGATGCGGCCGCGTCCTCGGAGAGGATACCCGGAGCGGGGCGTCCGCATTTGGGGCACGTACGGTCATGCGGAGAAAGACGGGCACCACAGCCCTCACAGAACACGAACTCGGTGTGCTCGGGACCATCGCCCGGACCCACATAGGCGTTGCAGTAGGGGCAGAACGAGGCGCCGTCCTCGATAGTCTTAAGGCAATGCGGGCAGATCACGGCATCCTCTTTTCGAAGCAATTCAAACAATCGAGGTTAGAGCATAACATCGCAACGGCCCCACAGGAGCAAGGCACCAATTCAACATCGCCAGGGCGCGTAGCTACTTCTCCTTTTTGCTTGGCATCGAGACCTTGATGCCTTGGGCGGACTTGGTCACGCGAGAGCGCTTGGCTCCGGCACTCTTCTTTTTCTTGGGCTGGGCCTGGGCCACGCCCTCGAGTGCGCGGGCCTCGGCCTCGCGAGCGGTGCGATCTTCGCGGCGCTGCGCCATGTCGGCGGCGACGCGCTTGGCAAAACGCTCGGCCGTCGAACCCGTCGAGCTCACCTTGCCGCCACCGCGACCCAGGTGAACGCGCACACCACGGCCAAAACCAGTTGCGGCATGACGACGACGCGGCTTGAGCGAATCCATCATCGTGGCGAGCTTAAAGAACACCGAGCAGGTAAAGACCACGATGACAGCCAAGATAACCATCTGGCCCATCGACAGGTTGGCAATGGACAGCAGCTCCGGGAATCCGATAACGCCCACCAGGATGCCGGCGACTACAAACACAAAGAGCACCACACGTAAGGGCGTGAGAGGCTGCGAAATGCGCCAGATCAGGCTGACGCTCGCCGCGCACGACGTAAGCAGGCACATCGTAGACAGCGTGAGCTGGCTAAAGCCAAACACGCGCGCCACAAAGATATCGAGCGCCGCAGCCAAAATGACCGCAATCGACGCCGGCAGTGCCCGCTTGAGTACGTTCGTCAAAAACGCACCCTTCACGCGAGCATTGTTGGGCTCCAGTCCCAACACAAAGCCCGGCGCGCCGATGCAGAAAAAGTTGATGAGCGTCATCTGGATGGGCTCGAAGGGGTACGGCGGCAGCGCGATGCACAGCGCCGCCAGGCCCATCGAGAACAGCGTCTTGGTCAGGAACAGCGAGGCCGAACGCTGCAGGTTGTTGATGGAGCGACGGCCCTCGGCCACCACGGCGGGCATCGAGGCAAAGTCGTTGTCGACGAGTACGATCTCGGCCACGTTACGCGCGGCATCGGAGCCGGCCGCCATGGCCACGGAGCAGTCGGCCTCCTTGAGCGCCAGCACGTCGTTGACGCCGTCGCCAGTCATGGCCACGGTGTGCTCGCGGCGCTTGAGCGCCTGCACGAGCTCGCGCTTCTGCTGCGGGGTCACACGACCAAAGACATGGTAGCGGTCCACTGCGGCATCGAGCTTGGCCGGCGTATCGAGCGTCGTGGCGTCCACATAAGCGTCCGCCCCCGGCACGCCCACCACGCGCGCGATCGACGACACCGTACGCGGGTCGTCGCCACTGATCACGTTGAGGGTCACGCCCTGCTCGTTAAAGTAGCCAATAGTCTCGGCCGCCGAGGTACGAATCTCGTCGCGGATGGTCACAAAGCCCACGGGCTCGGCCTCGCCCACCATATCGCCATCGGGTGTAAAGCCGTCCACGCGCGCCACCACGAGCACGCGGCAGGTATCGGCAAGCTCGGCGACACGGTTCTCGACCTGGACGAACGCACGATCAGAGAGCACAAACTGCGCCGCACCCATCACATAGGAGCCCTGCGCAAACGACGCGCCGCTCCACTTTTTGGAGGACGAGAACGGAATGACCGACAGCGGCTCAGACACCTCGACCGGGCGATCGGCGTAATAGTTGAGCAGCGCCTGGCAGGTCTCGTTGGCATCGGCCGAAGTCGCACGCGCGACGTTAGCCAGCGCAAAATCGAGCACCGTGGTATCAACGGGAACGGCCGCCTCGTCCGAGCCGGCGCCTAGGCTCACGCCCTCAACCGGCAGCGGATACGTGCCCTCGACCTCCATGCGGCCCGACGTGATGGTGCCCGTCTTGTCCAGGCACAGCACGTCAACGCGAGCGAGCGTCTCGATGCAGTAGAGCTGCTGCGCCAGCACCTTGCGGCGGGCCAGGCGCACCGTGGCGATGGCGAGCACCGACGAGGTCAGCAGCACCAGGCCTTGCGGGATCATGCCCAGCAGGGCGCCCACCGTGGACAGCAGCGCCGACGAAGGCACATGACCGGCCAACAGCTCGGAGAAGCACCACGAAAGCGCGCTATCGCCCGGGGTTCCCGCGGCATCCCACAGCTCGCTCACACTCGAGGCAAACAACGCCAAACCGAGCGGGATCATGATGATGCTCGCAAAGCGCACGATGGCGTTAAGCGCGTTCATGATCTCGGAATTGACCTTTTTGACGTATTTGGCCTCGTTATTGATCTTAGCCACGTAATTGTCGGCGCCAACATGGATCACGCGGGCGCGCAGCAGGCCCGAGTCGATAAAGCTGCCGCTCATGAGCTCGGAACCGGGCTGTTTCTTAATAAGGTCGCTCTCGCCCGTCAGCAGGCTCTCGTTCACGAGCGCCTCGCCCGAAACCACCACGGCGTCGGCGGGAATCTGGTCGCCGCGCCCCAGGCGAATGATGTCGTCGAGCACGATCTGGTCCAGGTCGAGCTCCACCTCGGCGCCGTCGCGCACCGCGATGGCCTTCTTGGAGGTCAGCAGCGTGAGCTTATCGACCATCCTCTTGGAACGCATGGACTGGATGACGCCAATAGCGGTATTGAGAAACACCACGAACAGGAACGTCAGATTCTTAAACGAACCGGTCAAAATGACCAGGAACGCTAAGATCACGTTGATCAAATTGAACAGCGTGCAGAGGTTCTCGATGATGAGCTCTTTGACCGACTTGGTCTTGAGCTCCATGTTGCGGTTGATCTTACCGGCGGCGATGCGCTCCTCGACCTCGGCGGTCGAGAGTCCGCGCTCGATATCCGTTGCTGCCATACCACGTCCCATCACGTCGCGTCGGTATAAGAAAAACCGCCCGGACCATGCGAGGTTCGGACGGTCTTACGTTCGATGGTGCCCCATGTTGGATTCGAACCAACGGCCTTCTGCTCCGGAGGCAGACGCTCTAATCCCCTGAGCTAATAGGGCCAACGTTTGGCATTATACCCAAGTGCACCACGGGCTATCAAAATAAAAGAAAAAGCTTTGCAATTACGTGGGAGACGCGGCGCAACGGCCCACTTTAGAAGGCAAAAGCGAGTCAGATAGTATAAACTCTCATGCACCATATATACACGGCTCGCAATGCGGGCCGTTTTTGCAAAAGTTATCCATCGAGGTGAGAGGCACACCATGATTGCAATTCTAAAGCAGAGCGCCAGCGACGAGGCCGTAAGCCATATCGTCAGCTGGATTGAGAAAAAGGGCCTGAAGACCGATGTCTCGCGCGGCGAGAACGAGACGATCATCGGCCTGGTGGGCGATACGACCAAGATAGACCCGTTCCTGCTCGAGTCTATGGATGTCGTCGAGCGCGTGCAGCGCGTCTCCGAGCCGTTCAAGCGCGCCAACCGCAAGTTCCACCCCGAGGACTCCGTCATCGACTGCGGCCACGGCGTCAAGATCGGCGGCGATCAGTTCCAGGTCATCGCCGGCCCCTGCTCCGTCGAGGGCGAGAACCTCATTCGCATCGCACGCCGCGTAAAGGCCGCCGGCGCCACGATGCTGCGCGGCGGTGCCTACAAGCCCCGCACCTCCCCCTACGCCTACCAGGGCATGGGTCCCGCCGGCCTCGACCTGCTGTGCGAGGCGTCTGCCGAGCTCGACATGCCGATCGTCACCGAGATCATGGACCCACGCGACGTGCAGGTCTTCTTGGACAAGAAGATTGACGTCATGCAGATCGGCGCCCGCAACGCCCAGAACTTTCCCCTGCTCAAGGAGGTCGGCAAGACCCAGACCCCAATTCTGCTCAAGCGCGGCATGTCCGGCACGATCGACGAGCTGCTTATGGCCGCCGAGTACATCATGAGCGAGGGCAACGACAACGTCATCCTGTGCGAGCGCGGCATCCGCACCTTCGAGACCCGCACCCGCAATACCTTCGACCTCAACGCCGTGCCGGTGCTGCACCACCTGTCGCACCTGCCCGTCGTCGCCGACCCCAGCCACGCCACCGGCTACACCCGCTACGTCGAGCCCATGGCGCTCGCCGCGACCGCCTGCGGCGCCAACGGTCTGGAGATCGAGGTCCACGACGAGCCGAGCCGTGCCTGGTCCGACGGCGCCCAGGCCCTCACCCCCGATCAGTTCGACGACACCATGCGCCGCATCCGAGCAATCCGCGAAGTTGTCTGCCAAGAGACCATGGAGTAGCCCATGGGTACGGTGAGAAACGCGCGTGTTAACCAGGGCGGCCCCAAGTGCGCCGGTATCGTGGGCCTGGGCCTCATCGGCGGAAGCTTTGCCCGCGGCTATGCGCAGGCGGGCGTCCGCGTGCTGGCCTGGGACCCCGATGACGACGTCATGACGGCCGCCAGCATGGGCACTGTCGCCGGAGAGCTCAACGACAAGACACTCGGCGAATGCGACATCATCGTCCTTGCCTGCTATCCCGAGGCATGCATCGAGTGGCTCGAGGCGCACGCCCAGGCGCTCGCCGACGCCACCGACTCCGACGCCATCATGGGTCCCGTGGTGATCGACACGGTGGGTGTCAAGGGCATCGTGTGCGAGCGCGCCTTTGAGCTTGCCCGCGAGCACGGCTTTTACTTTGTGGGTGCGCACCCCATGGCGGGCACGCAGTACTCGGGCTATGCGCACTCCCGCGCCGACCTGTTCCAGGGCGCCCCGCTCGTGCTCGTGCCACCCGCGGTGGACGATACACTTAAGCTGGAGCTTTTGGGCCAGGTGCGCGAGATGGTGCGCCCCCTGGGCTTTGGCAAGTTCAGCGTGACCAGCGCCGCCGAGCACGACCGCGTCATCGCCTTCACGAGCCAGCTTGCGCACGTGGTGTCCAACGCCTACGTCAAGAGCCCCACTGCCCAGGTCCACCACGGCTTTTCGGCCGGCAGCTACCGCGACCTCACCCGCGTGGCGCACCTCAACCCGCAGATGTGGTCCGAGCTCATGATCGACGACGCCGACGCGCTCGCCTTCGAGATCGACCACCTGATCGACTCGCTCGGCGCCTACAGCCGCGCCCTTAAGGACCGCGACCAGCGCTATCTGGAGAATCTCCTTGCCGAGGGCGACCGCATTAAGCGCGCGCTCGACGACGAGGCCTCCCACTAGACCACCTATCACGCCAGGTCGAAAGGACCATAGCTTATGGCGATTACCATCGATATCGACACCGCACGCCCCTACCGGGTGCATGTTGGCACGTTTTTGCTGGAGCAGGCGGGACCGCTCGTGCGCGCCACTGCCGGCGGCACCAAGGCCGTCATCGTGACGGACACCAACGTGGGCCCGCTCTACCAGATGCCCGTTAAGCAGAGCCTGGAGGCGTCAGGCTACGAGGTGAGCATCTGCACCTTCGAGGCCGGCGAGGCCCATAAGCGCGCCGAAACCTATGTTGCCATTTTGGAGTTTGTGGCCGAGCACGAGCTTTCGCGCTCCGACGTGATCGTGGCACTCGGCGGCGGCGTCGTGGGCGACGTGGCGGGCTTTGTGGCCGCCACCTACATGCGCGGCTGCAAGTTTGTGCAGATCCCGACGAGCCTGCTCGCCATGGTGGATTCGTCGGTGGGCGGCAAGACCGCCATCGACCTGGCTGCAGGCAAGAACTTGGCCGGCGCCTTTTGGCAGCCGAGCGTGGTTATCGCCGACGTGGGGTGCCTGGCCACCCTCACGCCCGAGCAGTTCGCCGACGGCTGCGGAGAGGTCGTCAAGCACGCCGTGATCGCCGACCCGGAGCTTTTCGCCGAGCTGGAGAAGACTCCGCTCACGCTGGAGCTACTCAACCGCGATGTGGCCCGCGTAGCACTCATCATCGCCCGCAATATCGACATCAAGCGCGCCGTGGTCGTCACCGACGAGCGCGAAACCAACCAGCGCAAGCTCCTCAACTTTGGACACAGCGCCGGACACGCCGTCGAAGCCTGCGAGCACTTTGAGCTCGGACACGGCAACTGCGTGTCGATCGGCATGGGCATCATCACGCGAGCCGCAGCCCTGCACGGCGTTTGCGATGCTGCACTGCCCGGTCGTATTGAGGAGCTCTGCGCCCGCCATGGCCTCAAGACCCGCTGCGACCTCGATGCCGATGCCGTCTTTGCCGAGGCGCTCCACGACAAGAAGCGCGCGGGCGACACCATCGACCTGGTGATTCCGCACGGCATTGGCCGCTGCAGCATCGACCGCACGCCGCTTTCCACTTTCCACGAACTCATTGCCGAGGGCCTCGGCCAGAAGGGAGACGCATCCGCATGCTAGCCCGCATCACCCCGTCCCCGCTCAAGGGCACCGTTCCCGCCATCGCGTCCAAGTCGATGGCGCATCGCCTGATTATCTGCGCTGCGCTTGCCAACGGCGAGACACACGTCACCTGTAACACCACCTGCGCCGACATCGAGGCTACGGTGCGTTGCCTTACGGCCCTGGGTGCTCGCATCGAGACCGTCGAGGATGGCTTCCAGGTCCATCCCACTATGAAGAGTGCTGAGTTCGGTCTGCTCAAGGCCCTTGCCGGCGGCACGCTCGACTGCGGTGAAAGTGGCTCCACGCTGCGCTTTATGCTGCCCGTCGCCTGCGCGCTGGGTGCCGAGGCCACGTTTGTGGGCCAGGGCCGACTGGGCGCCCGCCCGCTCTCCCCGCTCTCGGACGAGATCATCGCCGCCGGCTGCGACCTGCAGGGTCTGGGCGGTTTTCCGCTCAAGACAAGCGGCCGCATGCGCCCGGGCACCTTTGTGCTGCCGGGCAACGTGAGCTCGCAGTATATCTCGGGCCTGCTGCTGGCAGCCCCGCTGCTGGCCAAGCCCTCCTGCGTGCAGGTGACCGGCCTCATCGAGAGCCGCCCCTACATCAACCTGACGATCCAGGCCATGAAGGCCTTTGGCGTCGAGGTTAACGTCGAGCGTATTCCGTCCAAGGACAGCCAGCCCGAGGTCACGAACTTCCGCGTAAACAGCGGCTCGTACCGCACGCCCGGCAGCGTAGCCGTCGAGGGCGACTGGTCCAACGCCGCCTTTTGGCTGTGCGCCGGCGCTATCGGCACCGACTCCATCACCGTCGAGGGTGTGTCCCTGAGCTCCGCACAGGGCGACCGCAACGTACTTGCCGCGCTTTCGCGCTTTGGTGCCCGCATCGTGCGCTCCACCAACGCCGCCACCGTGCAGTCCGACAAGCTCGCCGGCTTTGAGATGAGTGCCCACGACATTCCCGACCTGGTGCCCGTTATCTCGGCCGTGGCCTCGCTAGCACAGGGCCGCACCTTTATCCGCGATTGCGCCCGCCTGCGTATCAAGGAATCCGACCGCCTGGCCACAACCACCCGCGAGCTCACCGCGCTGGGCGCGCAGGTGCGTATTGCCGGCGACGACCTCATCATCAAGGGTGTCGATGCCTTTACCGGCGGCGAGGTCGATTCGCACAACGACCATCGCATCGCCATGATGGCCGCCATCGCCGCGAGCCGTGCCACCGGCGAGGTCGTGATCCACGGCGCCGAGGCCGTCAACAAGTCCTATCCCGATTTCTTCGACCACTACCGCCTGCTGGGCGGCAAGGTCACACTCGAGGAGGAATAGCATGTCCTCGACCTTTGGCAACGTCTTGCACTTAAGCATCTTCGGCCAATCGCACTCCGCCGCTATCGGCTGCTCGCTCGATGGCATCCCGGCGGGCATCGCCGTGGACCAGGAGAAACTGCAGGCCTTCCTCGACCGTCGCGCCCCCGGTCGCGACGAGACCGCGACCAAACGCCGCGAGGCCGACGCCGCTCACATCATCGCCGGTGTTGTCGATGGACATACCACCGGCGCGCCCATCGCCGCGATTATCGAGAACACCAACACGCGCTCCAAGGATTACTCCGAGTTGCGCCGCAAGCCCCGTCCAGGACATGCCGATTACCCGGCGCGTGTGAAGTACCACAACATGCACGATGTCGCCGGCGGCGGGCATTTCTCCGGCCGCCTAACGGCCCCCTTATGCATCGCCGGCGGCATCGCCCTGCAGGCACTCGAGGCCCGCGGTATCAAGGTCATGGCGCACGTCGCGCAGATCGGCGGCATCTCCGACCTGCCCATGGACGACATAGTCTATCGCGAGGCCGACCGCAAGGCGATCATTACGAACGACCTGCCCTGCATTGACGCCGCCGCTGCCGGTCGCATGCGCGAGGAAATTCTGGCCGCGCGCGATGAACTCGACAGCATCGGCGGCATCGTGGAGTGCGGCATCTATGGGCTTCCCGCGGGCATTGGTGACCCCATGTTCGACGGCATCGAGAACCGCATCGCGCAAATCGCGTTTGGCATTCCCGCCGTAAAGGGCGTGGAGTTTGGCATGGGCTTTGCCGTGGCCGCCATGCGCGGCAGCGAGAACAACGATCCGTATCGCATCGACGCCGAGACCGGCGCGATCGAGGTCGAGTCCAATAACGCCGGCGGCATCCTGGGCGGTATTTCGACCGGAGCGCCCGTCATGTGGCGCATGGCCGTAAAGCCGACGCCCTCGATTTGCCGCGAGCAGCAGACCGTAGACATGGACGCCATGGAAAATGCCGAGCTCTCTGTCCACGGCCGTCACGATCCCTGCATCGTCCCGCGCGCCGTCCCTGTAGCCGAAGCAGCCGCCGCCCTCGCAATTTGGGACGCCCTCCTAGAAGACGCCGGACAGCTTTAGTCCACCCACCCCAAGGGTAGTTAATTTGGGACGGGGCTATTTTAGCTACCCCCATATGCCAGTTGATATTTGCCCTGGCACCCATCGATTCGTCGACAGTCAAAGGGTAGCTAAAAAAGCCCGTCCCAAATTAACTACCCCAGGCAACCATTCACGAAAGGGGTCCCTATGGACCTTGCTGACATCCGCCAGGCCATCGATGGCATCGACACCACGCTCCTCAACAGCTTTGTCGAGCGAATGGACATTGCCACCGAGGTAGCCAAGTCAAAAATCGAGATGGGCAAGGCCGTCTTCGACCCCGCCCGTGAGCGCTCCAAGCTCAACAACCTCGCCAGCCGCGCGCCCGAGCGCTACGAGGCGCAGACCATCACCCTGTTCCGTCTCCTCATGAGCATGAGCAAGGCCGAGCAGCAGCGCTATATCAACGAGCTCAAGGGCATCACCGTCTCGCAAAAGGCCCACGCCACGGTTGCAGCCTCCGACACGGCCTTCCCTCAAACGGCCACCGTTGCCTGCCAGGGCGTGGAAGGTGCCTATAGCCAGATCGCCGCGTGCAAACTCTTCGACGTGCCCGACATCGCGTTTTTCGAGACCTTCGAAGGCGTTATGCGCGCTGTGCGCGACGGCTTCTGCGAGTTTGGCGTGCTACCCATCGAGAACTCCACCGCCGGCTCGGTCAACGCCGTCTACGACCTGCTTGCACAGTTCGACTTCCATATCGTGCGCTCGCTGCGCCTCAAGATCGACCACAACTTGCTCGTCAAGCCCGGCACCAAGCTCGCGGACATACGCGAGGTCTACAGCCACGGTCAGGCCATCGCGCAGTGCGCCAGCTTTATCGAGGCGCACGGCCTGCACGCCACCAAGTACCCCAACACAGCCATGTCGGCCGAGATGGTCGCCAGCTCCGAGCGCACCGATGTTGCCGCCATCGCATCGCGCAGCTGCGCGGCACTCTATGGCCTGGAGGTGCTGGAGCCCAACATTCAGGACTCGGACAACAACTACACGCGCTTTGTCGTCATCAGCCGCGAGCCGCGCGTCTACCCCGGCGCCAACCGCACTTCGCTCATGATCACCACGGCCAACGAGCCGGGCGCACTCTATCGTGTACTCGAGCGCTTCTACGCACTCAATATCAACCTCATCAAGCTCGAGAGCCGCCCCATCCCCGGCCGCGACTTTGAGTTTATGTTCTACTTTGATCTGGACTGCCCCTTTGGCAGCAAGGCCCTCGACGACCTGCTCGATTCCATCGACGACGTGTGCGAGAGTTTCACCTACTTTGGCAGCTACACGGAGGTGCTCTAGATGACCGATACCGCCGCAACCCGCCCCTACGGCGTGCTGGGCCGCGTGCTGGGCCACAGCTATACCCCGACCATCTACAAAGAGCTCGCGGGGCTCGAGTACGTGCGCTTTGAGCGCGAGCCCGAGGATCTTGCGGCCTTTATGACGGGCGACGAATGGGAGGGCACCAACGTGACCATCCCCTACAAGCGCGCCGTCATGGAATACCTGGACGAGCTGAGCCCGCTCGCCGAGCGCATGGGCAACGTCAACACCATCACGCGCCTGCCCGACGGCCGCCTGCACGGCGATAATACTGACTACTTCGGTTTCCAGTGCCTGGTCGAGGAGTTGGGCGTTGAGGTTGCCGGCAAGAAGGCCCTCGTGCTCGGTGCCACCGGCGGCGCCGGCACCACGGCAAGTATGGTGCTGGGAGACATGGGCGCCATCGTCGTACCCGTGGGTCGCACGAGCGAGGTCAACTACGACAATATCGCGCAGCAGTCCGACGCCTCCCTACTCGTCAACTGCACGCCCGCCGGCATGTTCCCCCATTGCCCCGACGCGCCTTGCACGCTCGAAGGCCTCGATGCGCTCGAGGGCGTCATCGACATTGTCTACAACCCCGCCCGCACGGGCCTGATGCTCGAGGCCGAACGCCGCGGCATCCCCTGCATCGGCGGCCTGCTTATGCTTGTTGCCCAGGCGGCGCAAGCTGTCGAGCGCTATACCGGCAAAGCCACCCCGCGCGAGAGGATCCTGGACGTAACGGAGCGCCTGTCACGCCGCGAACAGAACATCGCGCTGATCGGCATGCCGGGCTCGGGCAAGACCCGCGTGGGCGAGCAGATCGCCCAGCTCACGGGCCGCGAGCACATCGATCTCGATCGCGCCCTCGAGGAGCGCCTGGGCATGCCCTGCGCCGACTTTATCATCAAGTGCGGCGAGGCGGCCTTCCGCGAGCAGGAGACGGCAGCGCTGGCCGACATCTCCAAGCGCAGCGGCTTGGTGCTCTCCACCGGCGGCGGCGTGGTTACGCGCGACGAGAACTACCCTCTGCTGCACCAAAACAGCCAGATCGTGATGCTCAACCGCAAGCTCGACGAGCTCGCCCACAAGGGCCGCCCCATCACCGCGCGCGACGGCATCGACAAGCTGGCCGAGCAGCGTATGCCGCGCTACCGCGCCTGGGCCGACTACATCATCGACTCACGCGACTGCGCCGCCAACACCGCCCATGCCCTCCTCGACACCCTCCCACCCGCTCTCTAACCAAAACCACCACAAAGGGGGCAGGCACCTTTGTGGTGGTTTTTCAACTGCAAAGGAAGCAACCATGAAAGCACTCGTCATTAACGGCCCCAACCTCAACATGCTCGGCATTCGCGAGCCAGGCATCTACGGCAGCGACAACTACGATCGCTTAGTGCAGATCTGCCAGGAAGCGGGTGCCGCACAGGGCTTCGACGAGGTCGAGGTCTTCCAGTCTAACCACGAGGGCAGCATCGTCGACAAGATCCAGGAGGCTTACGGAAAGGTCGACGGCATCGTCATCAACCCGGCCGCCTACACGCACACAAGCGTGGCCATCCTGGACGCGCTCAAAGCCGTCGCCATCCCGGCTGTGGAGGTCCACATTAGCGCAGTCGAGACCCGCGAAGACTTCCGCCAGGTGAGCTACGCCCATCTGGCCTGCTTCGCCACCATCACCGGAGAGGGCCTCCAAGGCTACGCCCACGCGTTGGAGCTGCTGAAAGAGCATCTCGAAAAGTAAAATGCCAACCCCAACAAACAGCAGCGGCTTGCTCGCGCTCGGCTCCAGCAACACACAAGATGAAAAAAGCCCAGACCACCAAGCGGTCCGGGCTTAATAAACGATGGTGCTCCATGGCGGATTCGAACCGTCGACCTTGGGATTAGAAGTCCCCTGCTCTATCCAACTGAGCTAATGGAGCAAATAACCGCACGCCCAGCCAAACAATTCGGCCAAGCGCAAGTAATTATAACCTAGTTGAACTGCTCGCGATACGCCTTGCAGACCTCACTGACCGGGCCGTCCATGCGAAGGTCACCCTTCTCAATCCAAACGGCACGCTGGCAGATGCGCTCAACCTGCTCCATGGAGTGCGAAACGAACAGAACCGTCACGTCGCCGCTCTGGATAAAGTGCTGGATGCGGGCCTCGCACTTCTGCTGGAAGAACACATCACCGACGGACAGCGTCTCGTCAACGATCAGAATATCGGGCTCGGTAATCGTCGCGATTGCAAAGGCGATACGCGCCACCATGCCCGAGGAGAAGTTCTTAAGCGGCATATCGACAAAGTTCTGAAGCTCAGCGAACTCAATAATGCCGTCAAAGTTGGCGTCGATGAACTCCTTGGTATAGCCGAGCAGGGCGCCGTTCAGATAGATGTTCTCGCGGGCGGTCAGCTCGGGGTCAAAGCCGGCACCAAGCTCAATCAGCGGCGCAATGTTACCGTGCACCTTAACGCTGCCCTCGCTAGGCTCAAGCACACCGGCGATAATCTTGAGCATCGTAGACTTACCGGAACCATTGGTGCCAACCAGACCCACGACCTCGCCACGATGAATATCAAACGAGATATGCTTGAGCGCCCTAAACTCCTCAAAGAACAACTCGTGCTTGGCAAGCTTGATGAAGTACTCCTTGAGGTTGGTCAGCGACTCGGACGCCATGTTAAAGATCATGGTGACGTCGTCGACCTCGACAGCCAGAGGCTGCTCGCTGTAATCAACAACAGATTCAGTCATCACAGCACTCCTTAGATGTAGAGGATGAACTTGCGCTCGGACTTATGGAACACGGTATAGCCAATAACAAGCGCAAGAACCGCCCAAGCAACGCACATACCAAACGTCATAAGCGAGGGCGTAGTCTGGAACAGGAAGATATCGCGCATAAACTGCAGGTAGTTGAACATGGGGTTCGCATACATCAAGATACGCACGAGATGCGGCATTTGCGCAATATAGTCAGTCGTCCAGAAGATGGGCGTAATGTAAGTCCACGCCGTAATGACGACGCTCCACAGATGCATAACGTCGCGGAAGAAGACCGTAAGGGCAGAGAGCATCATGCCCAGGCCCATGCAGAAGCACATAAGCAGCAGCAGGCAAACCGGCAACAGAATCAGGTGCCAAGAAGGCATAACGCGGAACCACAGCATGACGATGGCGACGGCGACCAGCGAGAAGGCAAAGTTGACCAGCGAGAAGAGCACCTTCTGCACCGGGAAAACCCAGCGGTGCACCTTAACCTTCTTGAGCAGAGGGGCAGCGCCCACGATCGACGTCAGGGCCTGGTTAGTAGACTCAGACATGACGGCAAAGGTGATGTTACCCACGATCAAGTACAGCGGGTACATCTCGGGCGTCATTGAGCCATTGCGGCCCTGGCCAAAAATCGTCGAGAACACGATGGCCATGACGATCATCATCAGCAGCGGGTTGAGCACCGACCATGCGACGCCCAGAACGCTACGGCGATACTTGATCTTAAAATCCTTGGTAACCAGCTGACGAAGGATAAACGCGTCCTTCTCAAATTCGTTCTTAGCAAACGTCGCAGGCAGACTGCGAGTTTCTTGTTGCTTTGTCTGATCCGACACGGATGCAACTCCTTTACTCGTAATCGTTGACAAACGAACAGTATAGACCCGACGGCCATGCAAACGATTCGCGCAACAAAACTGGAGAACTAACCCACATCTTAGGATGCCAGGCCCAAACGGCTATACTTTCTAGGATTGAATGTATAAGGAGCATTAAGTGAATTCTGAATCCATCGCCGTCATCATCCCTTGCTACAACGAAGCGCTCACGATCGGCAAAGTCATCGACGACTTTCACCGCGAGCTTCCGCAGGCGACGGTCTATGTCTATGACAACAACTCGTCGGACGATACCTCACGCATTGCCACCGAGCACGGCGCCACAGTCCGCTTTGAGCCCCGTCAGGGAAAGGGCAACGTGTGCCGCCAGATGTTTCGCGATATCGACGCCGATTGCTACCTGATGGTCGACGGAGACGACACCTACCCCGCCGAGGCGGCCAAGGCCCTCTGCGAGCCCATCCTTAACGGCACGGCCGACATGACCGTAGGCGATCGCCTTTCCAACGGCACCTACGCCGAGGAGAACAAGCGTGCCTTCCACGGCTTTGGCAATAATCTGGTCCGCGCCATGATCAAGTGGATCTATGGCTACAGCTTCGATGACGTCATGACAGGCTACCGCGCCATGAGCCGCCCGTTCGTTAAAACCTTCCCAGTGCTTTCCGAGGGCTTTCAGATCGAAACCGAGCTCTCGATCCACGCCGTCGACCGCCGCTGGCGCATCAAAGATGTGCCCATCGAGTACCGCGACCGTCCCGAGGGTTCCGAGTCCAAACTCAACACCGTGAGCGACGGCATTAAAGTCGTTGCGATGATCGGCACGCTGTTCAAGGACTACCGCCCGCTGAAGTTCTTCAGCCTCGTTGCGCTTCTGTTCGCGGTATTCGGCCTCGCCCTGGGCATGCCCATCGTTGTCGAATATTTCCAGACCGGCCTCGTCCCGCGCTTCCCCACCGCTATGCTCGCCGCCTCGTTTATGTTCCTGTGCGGCCTGAGCCTTGCGACCGGCTTCATCCTAGATTCTGTAGCAAAGGTCGAAAAAAAGCAGTGGGAGGTCAACGTGTGCAGCAAATACGCCTACGACGACCAGCCCGGCCACCCTACTTCCATGCCAAGCGAGAGGTAGATCTTCCGCAAAATACTATTGGCACCACTGCGCAGATAGCCACCAACAAGAAAAGCCGCCGTTAAAGAACGGCGGCTTTTACTCTCGAAAAGTTAATAGCGGCTAGAGCGTCTTGATGTACTCCCCCAGCTCTTCCTCCCAGTCGGGCATGTGGAAGCCGGCAGCCTCGAGCTTGGACAGGTCGAGCGCGGAGTGGACCGGGCGCGGGGCGACGGGGCCCTCGGCGCTCGCGTAGTAGTCGGCGGTCGATACCGGCACGACCCTGTCCCCGTTGCCGTTGGCGGCCTCGAAGACGGCGCGGGCGATATCGGCCCAGGACTTGACGGTGCCGGAGCCGGTGCAGTCGTAGGTGCCGTAGGGGGCGTGCGTCCCCAGCACGTGGAAGATGGCCTCGGCCATGTCGCGCGTGAAGGTCAGGCGGCCCAGCTGGTCGTCAACGACCGTGACCTGCTCGAGCCCGTCCTCGGGGTCGGCGACGCGGTCGGACAGGCCCTTCATCGTCTTGACGAAGTTGCGGCCCTCGCCGATGACCCAGCTGGAGCGCATGATGTAGTGGCGCGGGCACCCGGCCACGGCGATGTCGCCGGCGGCCTTGGTCTGGCCGTAGACGGACAGCGGGCTGAGGGGCTCGTCCTCGTCATGCACCTCGGCGGTGCCGTCGAAGACGTAGTCGCTGGACACGTGGACGAGGGTGATCCCGTGATCAGAGCATGTGCGGGCGAGGAGGGCGGGGCCGGTCGCGTTGGCCTTCCAGGCGGTCGCGCGGCCCTCGGCGGTCTCCGCCCTATCCACGGCGGTGTAGGCGCCGCAGTTGATCACGGTGCCGTAGAGCGACCAGTCGTACTTGGAGTAGGCCGCCGGGTCGGACATGTCGAAGGTGTCGATGTCGCAGAAGTCGAAGTCCTTGGCGACGCCGCGCTCCTCCGCCAGCGCGCGGACCGCGCGGCCCAGCTGGCCGTTGCAGCCGGTGACGAGCGTCCTCTTGGGCGCCATGGGGACGACGTCCCTGAGCATCGGGTGGTTGAGGTCGGCCTCGGAGACGGTGGCCTCATCGAGCGGGATCGGCCACTCGATGGCGAGCTCGGGGTCGGCGAGGTTCACGAAGGTGTAGGTCTTCTTGAGCTCGAGGGACCAGTGGGCGTCCACCAGGTAGGTGTAGGCGGTGCCGTCCTCCAGGGCCTGGAAGGAGTTGCCCACGCCGCGCGGGACGTAGATGGCCTTGGACGGGTCGAGCGTGCAGGTGAACACCTTCCCGTAGGTCTCGCTGCCCTCGCGCAGGTCCACCCAGGCGCCGAAGACGCTGCCGCGCGCCACGGAGATGAACTTGTCCCAGGGCTCGGCGTGGATGCCGCGGGTGACGCCGCGGCTGTCGTTGTAGGAGACGTTGTTCTGGACGACCCTGAGGTCCGGGATGCCCAGGGCGGTCATCTTGGCGCGCTGCCAGTTCTCCTTGAACCAGCCGCGCGAGTCGCCGTGGACGGCGAGGTCGACGACCTTGAGGCCCTCGATGCCGGTCTCGGCGACGGAGAGGTCCTTCTCGAATGCGATGTCTGCCATGTGGGAAAAGCTCCTATCGAAGAGGTTGTATAACCGGGGGCGCCCGCGCGGGGCCGCAGGGTCATCCCCATGCCCTGCATCCCCGCGCGGGCGCCCCCCGGTGCGGTTCGCCGGAATGCAGTCTTACTGGCCCTGTGCGCGGTAGCGGGCCTCGGTGGCCTCCTTGGCCGGGCGCCACCAGGACTCGTTGGCCACGTACCAGTCGATGGTCCGCTTGAGCCCCTCGGCGAAGTCGGTGTGGGCCGGCCTCCAGCCCAGCTCGCGCTGGAGCTTGGTGGAGTCGATGGCGTAGCGGCGGTCGTGGCCGGGGCGGTCGGCGACCCAGTCGAAGTCCTCGGGGTCGCGGCCCATCGCCTCGAGGATCATGCGCAGCACGGTGATGTTGTTCCTCTCCCCGTCGGCTCCGATGAGGTAGGTCTCCCCCATGCGGCCCTTGGTGAGGATGTCCCAGACGGCGCTGGAGTGGTCCTCGGTGTGGATCCAGTCGCGGACGTTCTCGCCGCGGCCGTAGAGCTTGGGGCGCACGCCGTCGACGATGTTGGTGATCTGCCTGGGGATGAACTTCTCCACGTGCTGGTAGGGGCCGTAGTTGTTGGAGCAGTTGGAGATCGTGGTGCGCAGGCCGTAGGTGCGGGTCCAGGCGCGGACCAGCATGTCGGAGGACGCCTTGGTGCTCGAGTACGGGCTGCTCGGGTGATACGGCGTCTCCTCGGTGAACTTGGCGGGGTCGTCGAGCGCCAGGTCGCCGTAGACCTCGTCGGTGGAGACGTGGTGGTAGCGGATGCCGTATTTCCTCACGGCCTCCAGCAGGCGGAAGGTGCCCTCCACGTTGGTGCGCAGGAACGGCTCGGGGTCGGCGATGGAGTTGTCGTTGTGGGACTCGGCGGCGTAGTGCACGATGGCGTCGTGGCCCGGGACGATCCTATCGAGCAGCTCGGAATCGCAGATGTCGCCCACGACCAGCTCCACGCGGTCGGAGGGCAGCCCGGCGATGTTCTCGGGGTTGCCGGCGTAGGTCAGCTTGTCCAGGACGGTGACGTGCACCTCGGGGTGGTTGTTGACCACGTAGTGCACGAAGTTGCTGCCGATGAAGCCGCAGCCGCCCGTGACGATGATATTCTTGGGTTCGAAAATCTCAGACATGAAAATCCAATCTGAAGCATGTACAGCTTCTTTAGTATGCCGCAGGAAGTGACGCCGCGACGCTATTCAACAAAACTATCGGACATTTCGGCATGCGATAAGAGCCATAACCTTCGCAGAATTACCTCCTGTACAAAACGCCTCCGAAATGCAGTCTTTGTCGTAGTGAAAAACCGAATCCCCAGTTATTTCACGTAAGTACTTATAGAAGAAATCCTCCCAGCTTTTAAACTTCTCACTGTTTACAAAGGCTTCTGGGGTTTCCAAAACCGTCTTAACATCTAGCCCTGAAATTACGCCGGAGCTCAGCAGAAGCCATTCGAACGACTCGGGAAGACAAACCGTAACAGTATCGCGGTGAATGTCTTGCAGCTTAAGGACGCGGTCCGCATAGCACCCAAATGCCGCCCCGTCCGCGACAACAAACACGCGATCGTCGAGATGCTGATCCAACCAGCCCAAAATCGCGCTGTTCGTCATGGCCGAAGTACAGGTAAGCTCACTGTCAGCAAAATGCCGTTTAAAGAACTGGAAACCAGACTTACTGTCCTCGCATAGAAGGATAGAAAAGTCCTGTTTTGGCGCCGACCGGGAAATAGCATAACGATGATTCCCACGATCTTGATAAACAGGGACGAAAGAATGGTATTTTCCGCTCGTCTTAATCTTGTAAATCTCATCCACGCTATACGGAAGATTGGGGAAATCAGCCCTTGAGATCAGCACGAAATAATTCGAGGAATACAGCACATGATGGGCAAACTCATCAGAATGGATCTCTTTTAAGCCCTCATCGACAAATACAATCGAGTCATGAACGGACGAAAGCTGGTTTCGCCAATCATAATCGGTCAGGGCGACACAGGGACAATCGCATTGCAAGGAAACACCCGACTGCTCGCCCGTTCGCATGTAGTCTGCGACCATGTCAAACAGTGTCGTCTTACCCGTGCCACTATCCCCACGCACAATAGTAATGTTCCGTTTAATGGTAAATGTGTACTTGGTTCCCCTGCGGCGGGAAATCTTAACGAGATGCGAACCGTTCATAAGCAGCACCTACAGATACGGAATCGACTCGTGAATCAAATCGGCCATGTTGTGAACGATTCGGCCGCTATTCACGACTTTAATTTTAAAATCCTCGCGACCAAAGTCCATCACATGATAGAGATTCACAACGAGCTTGCGGTCTTTCGCCATGTCGAGAATCCACTTGGCACAGTTGTCACCACAGGTAGAAGCGTTAAAAATATGCTTACGATCAAATCTCATAAGCAGCAGCGTTTTCACGCCACCAGAAAGCTGGAGTGGGGAGATGGATCCAAGCACAGGGCTTTCGATGACGTTTTCGGAGACAACAACCGATCGATCGACATCTTTAATTATCGAGACTGCATAGGGATCCGTAATCCAAGTAGACCGGTAAGAGTTTTTGAAATATGTCGCTGTGTTGTAAATCGCTTCTGGCATATCGCCAAAGTAGACGCTTAACACATCCACTCCCAATCATATTGTCTTTATGGTCAACGTAATCATAACGAAAGGGGCCACCAGATAAACGGTGACCCCTAAAAGAAAACAAGCTGGCGCTAGTACTCGCGCGGGCTGTTGACGATCTCGCCGGCGGCGACCTTCTTCAGGTGCCGGCCGTAGACCGACTTGCCGTAGGCCTTCGCGGCCTCCTCCAGCTCAGCGGTGGTGATCCAGCCGTTCTCCCAAGCGATCTCCTCGGGGACCGAGACCGGCAGGTCCTGGGAGTGCTCCACAGCGCGGACGAACTCCGCCGCCTCGTGCAGGCTCTCCATGGTGCCGGTGTCCAGCCACGCGTAGCCGCGGCCCAGGGTGACGACGGACAGCGTCCCCTCCTCCAGGTACATCTGGTTGAGTGTGGTGATCTCCAGCTCGCCGCGGGCCGACGGCTTAACCTCATGCGCCTTGGCGGCGACGTCGCCCGGGTAGAAGTACAGGCCGGTTACGGCGTAGGAGCTCTTGGGGCACTCGGGCTTCTCCTCGATGGAGACGGCCCTCCCCTCGCCGTCGAACTCCACGACGCCGAAGCGCTCGGGGTCGTCCACGTGGTAGCCGAAGACCGTGGCGCGGCCCGACTCGGCGTTCTGGACGGCGCGCGTCAGGTGGCGGCTGAGCCCGTTGCCGTAGAAGATGTTGTCGCCGAGCACCAGGGCGCACGGCTCGCCGGCGATGAACTCCTCGCCGATGGTGAATGCCTGGGCCAGGCCGTCGGGGCTCGGCTGCTCGGCGTAGGAGAGGTTGACGCCGTAGCGCGAGCCGTCCCCGAGCAGGCGCTCGAAGTTGGGCAGGTCGGTAGGCGTGGAGATGACCAGGATGTCCCGGATGCCCGCCAGCATGAGGGTGGACAGCGGGTAGTAGATCATGGGCTTGTCGTAGACCGGCAGCAGCTGCTTGGAGGTCACGAGCGTGAGCGGGTACAGGCGCGTGCCGGACCCGCCGGCGAGGATGATGCCTTTCATAAAAATCCTCTCGATTGACAATCGTTGAGCAAAAGCCGCTGATTACAGATGCATAGTTAATTAAATTATACGCACCGGCAGCAACCTCTCCGTCTTCTTATTTAAATCGGACAGCAGAAACACGCAACTCTTTCTGCATTTCTAGCGAGGCAACAAATGAAAAAGTACAATGAGCAGTGTCCAACAAACGAAAGGCAAACAATGCGAGTCGAAACAACCGGAGTATGCAGAGGAAACTGGAAAATCTACCAGCAGCTTAAGATTGAAGGCATCCATAAAGGCTCCAGCGTAACAGCCCAGGCGGCTACAGACGATAACCGCCGCTCACCTTTATCCCTCCTAAAATTCCGGGACAATAGTTGTGACTCGAACTCATACGTCCTTGTAGTCCCCGATCCCGATGCTCGCACCATCAAAATTGAGTTTAGCGAAATCGGCCAAGACGGTCGCACCCTGAGCAGCGACTCCCTTTCGCTCAATTGCAAGAACATCAAATGGGAGTCGCGCCTTAACTACAAAATTAAACCTGACATGTGCAGCAAACTCCGAAACTACGATGACGTTTCAGAGTTTGACATGGCAACGATTGATTTCTGGCAGTGCATCGAAGATTCAAGCGACTATATCCTTAGGTGCACGGTGAGAACTCCTTATCGTAGCGACTCGCAAATCAAACTTCGTTGTTTCGATCGAACCCTTAATGAAGTTAATTTGAGCATCGTCAATTTCGGCTCGAATGTAACAAGCGTTGGATTTACGTCTGAGAAAAAGCAGCTTGAAACGCAGCTCTCAATTCGAATGCCAAAGGCGTTCGATCGTTACTACTTTATTATTGACGATCAAAATCACCCATCATTCAGTGCATTCGACTGCTTAACACCCGATAAGCTAGGCTTGCTTCTTGAGGAGACCAACTTTCTCTTTACCCATGCGCAGTTTGACCCTGAATACCCCGAATGGTTCACGGATCATAAGGCAACTATCGGCGCTCTGGAGAAGCAGAGAAAAATCGTCTTCAACAGCGCTCCGAAGTTCAGCATTATTGTCCCTCTATACAACACACCCATTTCGTTCTTTAACGATATGGCCGAATCCGTAAAAAACCAGTCTTATGCAAACTGGGAGCTCATCCTAGTTAATGCAAGTCCTGACAATCAGGAACTAAAGGCTCGCGTTGAGCAGGAGACGGCCCACGACAACAGAATTAAATCAATTAACCTTACCGAGAATAAGGGCATTTCCGAAAACACAAACGCCGGCGTTGCCATCGCTTCGGGTGATTTCGTTAGCTTCTTTGACCATGACGATATTCTTGAACCGGACTTGTTGTTCTCATATGCCGAGGCAATTGAAAACAATGATGACGTCGATCTTCTTTATTGCGATGAAGATAAACTCATGCCCGATGGAATGCTAGCGCAGCCGTTCTTTAAGCCGGATTTCAATATCGATCTGCTCAGAAACAATAACTATATCTGCCATATGCTTACCATCCGTAAGTCTCTGCTTGACACTCTAGAACCGAACACGAAAGAGTTCGATGGAGCACAGGATCATAATCTGACTCTCCACGCCGTGGAAAAGGCAAGGAAAGTTCATCATGTTGCAAAGGTTCTATATCACTGGCGCCTAAGCGAGACCTCCACCGCAGCAAATGCCGATAGCAAGCCGTATGCCACTATCGCAGGTATCAAAGCGGTCCAGAGTCATTTGGACAGGCTAGGGCTCAATGCGAAGGTCGAACAAGCGCGTCGTCCCTTTACATATAAAGTAACCTACGCTGTGCCAGATTCCCATCCACTCGTGTCAATTATCATTCCAACTAAAGACCACGCCAACATTCTGGACAACTGCATTAAGTCAATTGTTGAGAAATCAACGTACGACAATTTCGAGCTTGTCATAATCGAAAACAACAGCACAGAAAAGGAGACGTTCGATTATTACGATAAGTTGCAAGCAAAATATCCTGACATCGTTCGTCTTGTAACTTGGAAGCACGAATTCAATTTCTCCAAGCTCATGAACTTTGGCGTTGCTCACGCCAAGGGCGACTATCTCTTGCTGTTGAATAACGATACTGAGGTAATTACGCCCAATTGGATTGAGACCATGCTTGGCATCTGCGCACGTGAGGATGTTGGCGCAGTTGGTGCAAAACTCTACTATCCCGACAACACCATCCAGCACGCGGGCTTATGCGTCACTGGTGGCGTGGCAGGACATCTTTGCCAAAGCATGCCAAGGGATAACTGGGGCTACTTTGCACTCAACGATGCACAACAAGACTTCAGCGCCGTCACCGCAGCTTGCATAATGACCAAGCGTGATGAATATGAGAAAGTCGGAGGTTTCACGGAAGAGCTTCAAGTTGCATTTAATGACGTTGACTTTTGCTTAAAGCTACGCGAGATCAACGACCTAATTGTATACACACCCGAAGTCGAGCTCTATCACTACGAGTCGATTTCTAGAGGCGTTGAAAACAATACGGAGAAGCAGATTCGCTTCCACAAAGAGGTCGCGTACATGAATTATCGATGGGCTAAGTATTACGTCAAAGGCGATCCTTATATGAATCCAAACTTCACCGTCGGGGAACCCGCGAATCGTTATTATCATTTATAGATAATGAGTATTTACTCATTTGGGCGCTGTTGAATATCGCGAAACTGCGCCGTCGATATCGCGCTTGGGCACCGGGCCCGACATGGGCTCCGGTGCCGTTTTGCTACCTGCGGTCCGCCCCGCGGCACGGCCTCATGTTGGCCTCTCGCATGCCAACCCAGCGCTCGGTCAAAGTCTCTGCTTGGCTTGGAAAAGCATAGCTTTCGGGGACCCTGCGGCGTCCGAATCATCGCCTGCTATCTAAACTGTTAGATAGCAGAAAAAACCCGAGAGCATTACGCAAAGGCCTACACACAGGATGCAATACTAATAAAACGAATAAGATATAAACAATTCATCACGCACATGCCAAAAGAGACGACAGAAAGCGAAGATGAGTTGAATTTAAACAAGCGCGTTCTCGACCCAAACAACAAAGCTGGTAGAACAGGAAGAAAATATCGTCCTTGAACACCCTGTATTACATTCTCGTAATTGAACGTCCAGCCCAACCACATAGATACAATGGAACCAAGGGCAGCCAAAGCAAAAGCGATAATAAACAGAATGGAACAAATGGGGCTGAGAAAAGAGGGCTCATCTTCGGAATCCAAACAACAAATAAACCCAAACAACAAATAAGGAATCATAAAAAAGGCTGGAAACTGCAAGTTTTTCTGGAGCCATCCAAGCGAATAACCTAAGGTGGATCCCCAATAGAAATCTCCTAGGGAATCTAATGTCCTAAAAAAGACCTCGAAGCTATTCTTTGGATGCATGATGATGTCACTGAGCGTATAAAACCGCCCGATCTCTTGGCCACGAGAGGCATCTGAAGACTGAGACACCAATGTACTCATTGATGCTATGCGCAGCACTAGAACGGAGGCTATAACAGCAAAGATCAGTATGCACTTACCGATACGTCCGACTTTCACATCTTGGAACTGCGAAAGGGGCACAAGCAAACCAAGTAATATCAACCCAGAATAAACAACCTTACACGGAGCCAAAAACGCCGAAATAATTAAATAAATGACGATTTCTTTACAACCTATTGATTTCTGCTCTCCAAAAAAACCGCGCATTAGACAAGCGAATACTAAAAGCGAGTACGCAATAATTCCTGAATCATAAGAGTATGAAGCAGCCAAGTGAAGCGTCATAGGCAGAAGCGAAACAAAAACAATAACCGATTTGCCCTTAGGTGCAATCCTGTATGCCTGGAACGCACAAAAGCAAAAAACCAGAGCCGAACCAATGCGCCCCATATAGAACACAGGATAGGCACCAAGTCCGAAAAACAGACCGATTTGCAGCCCAACGATAGATCCTATTTTCGCAGAAACGTTCTCACTACTGACGCTAAATGAGAACTCATTGAATTGAGTCCACTTCCCATTCTCAAACAGAGCATAATTCTGAATAATCGAATCAAATGAAGAGGAGTCAATGGCGTTACTCTGGCGACCCTTATAAAGGGAAAGATCGATATCCCGTACTAGAAAACCACCATCATTTGTCACATGCGCATTGAATGGAAGACTATCAACCATCCAATAAGTTGAAAAAAAATGATGGCCTTCATCCGGAACCGTAAACGGAGGAAAGATAAAGATAAAAATAATTAGAAATGCTATAAGCAGCGCCAAGAATACCCATTCACTTTTAAGACGATGGTACACCTTAGCATATGCAGCGCAAAGGCCAAGAATTAGAATCAACGAGATGGTAATTGTAAGCAGTACAAGTAATCTCGGATTATTTAGATACCAATAGACTGAATAGAATGCGAAAAAAGCGGCAAACAAAACAAATAAAGGCTTACATCTTATGGAACTTGTCATAAAAATCCTTATAATCGAGAAACTAATAGAACGCAATTAAAAATACTGGTATCAGTATACTAGCAAGCACATTGGCATCCAAAAAGAATGGCGGAATTCAATCTCATGGATCGCGCCGAAAATGTTGGTGCAAGGGTGACCCCTTAGTGCCCGTTTAACGAAAAACGGCCTTCGTCCCGGAACCAGAAATCACCACAACAACAGGTTCCGGGAAAGGACGAAGATCGCTATGTAAATCTTGTCAGACCCGGCGCCGGACATACTCGCCATGCCCCGTTTCAGCGACGGCGCCATCGACATGCGGGAGCTGCTCCCCAGACTCGCCAAACAGGTCGTGAACGCCGCGATGGACGCCGAGGCCGACCAGCTGAGCGGTGGCGGGGCGAACAGCCGAAACGGCTACCGCGAGAGGTCGCTCGCACCTGCGCCGGCACGCTGACGCTGCGCATCCCGAAGCTCCGCTCCGGCAGCTTCTTCCCGGACGACGTGATCGAGCGCCACCGGCGCGTGGACCGCGCCCTCGTTGCCGCCGTCGCCGAGATGTACGCCACCGGCACGAGCACCCGCAAGGTGCAGAGGGTAGCCGAGAAGATAGGCGTCTCCAGGCTCTCGAAGGACCAGGTGAGCGCCATCGCCTCGAGCCTGGACCAGGCATCGAGGATCTGTACGGAAGGCCGCTCGAGGGCTCGCCAGTGCCCTACGTCTGGCTCGACGCGACCTACGTCAAGGAGCCCACTCTTCTTCGAGATTGTTTTCCGCAAGATAGCCAAAGCAATATCATTCCAAAGGCGTATTTAAAACCCAGCCCCACTGGGGCGTAGCGGTAGTGTGGTAGTAGTTCAGCCACCAGGCCAGTGATATCGTCCTAATAAATTTAACGGGTTAAAGGGCTAGCAAAAACCGATACATCATCTGCATTATGCATTACAAAATGATGCGTAACTACACACCACATCGAAATTAACCTAAATGGCTCGATAATGGAATTACGCTCTTTTGTAATGGAGTCCTCCGGCTGATTCTATTATCTGTTCTACATTATTAATACAAAACTATTCGACCACGACATAACAGCTGAAACAACATTGCAGCCGGAGCAGGGATATCGCCTCCATTGACAAGCAAATGGCAACCCGCGATGAGAATCATCGGATTTGGTACCGATCCAGACCTCAGCAAAGGGTATAAGCAACGTTTGTATAAGGCAGATTTCCACTTTCCTCAACTAGCAACATTGAAGAACTAAAAGTAAACTGTATTAAATAATTGTATCAAGCTCAGTCATAATAATCCAACCGATTCTCAAGCTCTTTTTCGAGCAAGGCAATCCTTTGTGTAAGGCTTTTGATTGCCAAAACATGACGGCTCACCGCAACGCTAAGGGATAGAGAGATTGCAAGCAACAGCACAATTGCACCCAGGAAGAGGAAATTGGCCGGGTTAACAAACCCAATAGCCGTGGAGCAATAAAAAATAAGCTGAGGGAATAAATCACAAAGCAAGGCCGCCATGCACATTAAAATCCAAAGCAAAGAATACTTAAGAAGCATCTTTCCTTTGGATACGAGTCGAAGAACATAAACGAGGAACCCACCAAAAAAGATGGCTGCCCCAATCCTTAGAAAAAAATTCATTATTGGTCTCCCCTATGGATCCAACACACAAGGACAATAGCAAGCGTAACTTTAATCATGTAGTAGACGGAAGAGAGGACCCCAATGGATGAACGCCCGCCCTGGCGCTCATTCATCTTTACAGGTGCCTCCATAACGGGGAGACCAAGCTTCATAGCCAAAGCTATCGATTCCGGCTCCGGATAATCATCAGGATAGCTCTTGCAGAATAAGTCGATGGCGTCTTTATTGCAGGCTCTAAAGCCAGAAGTGGGATCGGTGACCGCCTTACCTGTAAGCAACTTAAGCAAAAAAGAGAGCCACCTGATTCCAACACGACGCATAAAGGTTGATTGGAAACCGTCGGTCTCGACCAAGAATCGAGAGCCTATCGCCAGACTCGCCCCACCCTCAATCAGCTTAACAAGCTCAGGTATATAAGAAGGATCATGTTGGCCATCGCCGTCAACCTGAATGTCAATATCATAGCCAAATCTCTGAGCATACTTATGCCCCGCCTGGACCGCCCCACCGATACCAAGGTTCTGTGGGAGATCCAATATGTTGACATCATGCTCTCGACAAAGCCTAAGTGTCCCATCCTGTGAGCCGTCGTTAATTACGACATAGTCATATCCAGCAGCCTTAATAGAAGCAACGGTATTGAGAATGCATTCCTGCTCGTTATAAGCGGGAATAATTACCAGAACACGCGGATATCCTTTTGAATCTTTTGTTAAAGCAAATGACAATCGAGTTTCATCCATTCCAAATAATAGTTGGCCCTTAGCGACGCTCGAAGAAAATGCGGCCCTTACAGTCCAACGCACTGTCTAGTAATGAATTAAGTTTACAGCATCCGGACTAACCATCGCGAAGTTACATCTCAAGCTTGGATATTTAGTTTGCACGGCTGGCATACAGCTGACGTTCACCTGGAGCCCCCATCTGCCATCGCGAGATACAAATCCGCTGCGGCTCTCGCCCAATTGCGCGGTGCATAAGACTTCGACGCCATTCTAATCGGACAAAACTGCTCCAACTATCCCCCCATCCCAACGATAGCCTTAATCTTTGGCACTAGCTTAAAGAAACACGGTCTGGGTTGATACAGGCGAGGCCAACATGCAGCAGCGACGCGACGCCGGACGCTAGCAATAAATAGGCGCCGAGACCCATGTCGGCCCCAAAGCCAGGCGCAATAACAGCGGCGTGCTTCTTGATATTCAGCGGTGCTCAAGCGAGCAAATAATCATGAAATAGGAGGAATCGACAATACCAAAATCGGCACTTATATCCAACTTCACGCAAAAGCCGAACAAAAGCCCTTGATTATCAACTTCATCCGAACAAAAGCCAGCCAAGTATCACTTAGCAAATACAAAACGCCTTCTCGACATCCATAGCAGTGGCATCCCAGTTATATCGACTTTCAACAAGCGCCCTAGAGTTTCGAGACTGAAGAGAAAGCAGCTCTCGATCATCAAAAAGCCTGCATAATGCCGAAACCACCTCATCAGATGCCATGGACCGAATTATTGTGCCGTAGCTATCATCTAAGATAAGCTCGCGTGCCCCGCCCACATCTGTTACCACTGCAGGCGTTCCGCAGGCTGAAGCTTCAAGAAGTACCGTTGAAAAGCCTTCGGAACGAGTTGGAAGACAAAGCACATCTGCTTGCTGAAGTAAGGAAGAAATATCCTCTGTGTTACATCTCCCAAGCCAAAACAAGTTAGACGAACAGGCTTCCTTGACCTCATTAGCCAGCGGACCATCCCCTGCAAGAACAAAACAAATATCACGCTTGGTAATATCTTTTGTGCGAGCCGCCTCAATAATTGAATTAATTCCCTTTTCAGGAATAAGCCGCCCGACAAAAGCTACAACCAAAGATGACTGAGGGATACCTAATTCAGATCGGAAATCTCTCCCCGAAGAAATACTCCTATAGAATGAGGCATTGATTGAGTTTGAAATGACGCCCTTTGCAGTGATATTAAAGTGCTGAAGCCATTCAACACTTTTAGAAGAAATCCCATAGAAATCAGGGTCAAACGTCTTTACGCGATCCGTAATCCAATCCTCATATCGGCGCACAAAAAAATCAAGGAGTGGCTGATTGAAGGAAAGATACGCTGAGCCGTGGTCGAGAACGACAGCCTTAGCACTATGATCCGCAGCAAACCTCAGCCCTTCGAGCGAGAGAGGGAAAAGTCTCGTGTTTATCAGAACACCATTCCACTCATAATCATCAAGGGTTTGCAGGAGTCGGTAATAATCACTGGTTTTTTTGGGAAGAGGAAGTCTTCCATCAAGTAACGGAATGCAAGGAAGACGAATTACCTCCAGGCCGTTTTCGACTGAATGACCGACTCCCACGCGCATCGAATCATTAGTAACGATAACCACCCTATCGCCGCGTGCAGTCAAGGCATGAGCGAGACCATCGACAAAATTACCAATTCCACTAAGTTGCGGGTGATAATGGTGAGTGAAAATACAAATAGAGGAGCTCATCACATAACCTCATCTGATATAGATGTCATATCCTTAATTCTGTGCCGTCCAGACTTCCCCATCTCCAAAGTCGAGCAAGAGCGGAAGATGGGTATGTCGATTATCCGGTGACGGTATTTTTTTCCAATCGCCATACATCGTTGTAAGATATTTATCCGTCATACGAGGAACAGGGAATTCACTGCCTTCGAAAACCGCGCTGCTCAGAGGGAAAATCTCTGAAATAGGCACTGGCGCCATATTCGGCCAGCTTAACGTCAGACAGTAATCAGAGACCTCACCCGTATTTGAGTCGGCAATACAGGAATCGAACAAATCCTGGTAAGAGCATGCGCCTCGAGAAACCAGTTGTTCCACCACGTGCATAGCAGAACAACCAATTTGCTCGAGTTGACCAAGGAACCCTTTATGAGGGACAACAATGGAAGAAGAATGATATAAATAGGCTCTTTTCTGTGCAATTGATGCAGTTCGGACTTGCTTTGCACGAAGGCGTTTATCTGTATAGAGCTGGTCATATGGAAAGATGTCGACAAAAATGCCCATCGAACTGGAAGCCTCTCGAGCCTCTTGATTCTCGAAGCGAGTTCCATCGCGATACACCTTAGCAAACATCGCAGCATAGCCAGTAGTATTCCGCGATGTATGGAGCGAATATCCTTCCGGTAACCCACCCTCGGCTAAAGAGCAAAAGCGGTCATAATCTGAACGCATCATTCCGATATCTATATCATCATCCCAAGGGATAAACCCCCTATGACGCATTGCTCCTAAACATGTTCCACCGTCAAGCCACCACCTGATGCCGTGCTTAGAGCAGAATGCGGCGACAACCTGAAGGATATCCAATTCAGTGTTTTGAAGCTTTAATAGCGCGTGAGCTTTAGACATCATCGGCCTATCTCTTTTCCCCGAACCATTGTTGCGTCTGTTTCCCCAAAACAGAAGACTGATAAATAAGGCAAATGGCATTGGATATAAGCGCCGATACAGTAGGGCCATTTAAGCCAAACAGCATTTGCGCAGGAGCCATAACAGCGACAGCACTAATTAAGGACAGCATGCTGCCAACAAATACCCCTCGGTAATTATCAAGAGAAACCAACAAATCGTTGACAAACCAAGCGATGCCAGTCAAAAAGGCACAAGCCAACATAGGCTGAAGGAGATCGGTATGTTTAGCTATTCCAGCGCCATAAAACAGTGACAGCAATAATTTACCGAAAAAGAAAAGGGCAACTGAAGATATGACACCGACAAAAAAGATGCCAGTAAGTATTTTACCTATGAGCGAAAAAAAGGACTTTTCTCTAGAATGGTAACGCTCTACTAGATAACCTAATAAAGGATTATAAATATAGGTCGCACCCATTTGGATAATTGCCACAGGTGCAGCAACTGATGCATAAATACCCAGAGCAGAATCTCCGAATGAATAAGATAAATACTGCCTGGGAATATTCGGCGCCGCAGAAGCAGCAATGCCGCCCAGAACGATGGGCAAACAGCTACATAGGAAGGCTCTGACCTTCGCTCGGCTAATTCCAAGCTTGATTGCAGAAATCCGATTTGATCTTGGATAATCGTAAATAACTCCGATGCCTATTGTCACTACCGTCATAAGCAACAGTGCACCTTCGAGGCTATTAAAAAATCCAAAGACAAGAATGAATGAAAGGAGAGAGCCGATGCCCTGCATTATGAGGGATTTCCCAATATAGTCCATCCTATGACCAACCTGATCATTAGCATGCATGACATCAATGACTAAGCCAGCGGTTTTATAGAGAGCATACAGAAGAATAGCGGGCACCGTACCAATACGACACGTTGCAATGGAATAGACGGCTAACATTGCAAACGCTATAAAAGTAGTAAAGAAACGAAAAGTCAGGTATTCACCAGCAGAGTTTTTCCTTTCAACATCTGCAATTTGCACCGTGTACATCCTGTATTGGGCTAATTGAGAAAACATGTTGAAAATAGACATAGCCAGCGAATAAATGCCTGCAGCACTATATCCATCAGACAGCCGAACGACCAAAATGGTGATAAGCCACTGACAGCCTAAATTAGTCAACGAACCGACGGTATTCCAGAACATATTATGTTTAATCGAAAGAGTCTTCTCTGTGGCCTTCACAAATATAAGCGCCCTTCTAAACCTGTCGAAATGAGGATACGGAGCTATCTCGCAGCTTTAAGTTCTTTTAAAATCAAAATAAACAGCCAATTCGGCACAAGACGTATAATGATATCTGCTTTAGCGATAGACGGGCAAGCTCGTCGGTATTTAAGTAAACCAATTATGGAGCGCCGCTCCCTTGCTTCAGCGAACCCCAATATTTCCTTTAGATGCGGTGAATCGGGAAATCTATCGGCAAATCGCCTAGCAGTATCAACCCTGTTTTTAACTCTTGTCGAATACCAATCATCTTTTGAAGAAACACCTGCAAGGAATCCAGTTTCGTTACCACCGTGTCGACGATACTTAACCAAAGGAGTCATAGTAAAGCTGCACTTCCCCAGTTCACTGCAACCCAATGTCAACCACAAGTCATGTGCAGTCGATTCCGGAAAGGGAATCATCGACTTCGCCGCACTCGCATCTAACATGAGAGCCATACCAATGCCGTAACATACGCTTGCGGCCTGTACAGTAATATCCTCTCCAGAGCACCAATTTACTTCCGGCGAATTAGGATGAGCTTTCCTATAACTCTTTACCAGAATATTTCCGTTTTCGTCAATTACCGATCTATCACAAACATCTAGAATTGAGCCTTCTTCTAGCATATGGTTGAGCGAAACTTCAACTCTATTAGGCTCCCAAATATCATCCTGATCGCAAAGTACTACGTAATCCCCTTCCGCCAAGGAGAGCAGCGCCTCGAACGATTTGACATAACCGAGATTATTATCACCGTGATAATACCGATAGGCGTTTTTCGTTATATGCGCTTGGATAAACCGCTCTAATGAATCCGATTCAGGGCAGTCATTTCTAACTAGAAGCGTAAGCGGAAACGTTTGTTTATCTATCGAATCAAGTTGTTCCGCGAAAAACTTAAGATCGGGTTTATAAGCTGAGAGAAGTACGCATACGCCAATATCATTTCCCATTTCTATTTCCAAAAATCCTCCCAAATTCATTGCTAAAGATTATCAAAGCACCCTCAGTTAAAAGAAACTCTTTTAAAAATAGAGTATTTATCCCTGTCTCTTAAAACGAGTGCCTAATATCAATAAGTAACAACCTTTGTTCCATAAGGAATGTTATCGTAAATCCATTTTGCATTCTGAATCTCAAGGCGTACGCATCCAGCAGAGGATGGAACGCCCATCGTGGGATCCATCACGCGGTTGCTGTTGACGTAGTAGGGTGAGGAATGGAATAAGTAATCACCATAGAACTGCGTGTAGTAATAGCAAGTATATCCATGCCCAAAGGAATATCCCTTTCCGTAGACTTGATACTCCCCTATCACCGTAGGTGTGCTAGCTTTTCCCGTCGAACATACATATCGACGGTTTAAGGACCAGTTATTCCAAGATCCAGTGTAAATACTCGTAATGCAACGCGACGTATCGACAAGTATCAGCCAATTTGTATTGCTTGAATAACTTTGAGCTTTAGCATCCATATAGTCTGACACCCACGCGCCGTTTGCCATAAAGTAATTCCAGGACCCGTCCACAACGCGCCAGCCAGTAGCCATAGCGCCGCTAGCGTCAAGCCAATACCAGGTGCCGCCCAGATTGAGCCATCCCGTCTGCATGAAACCAGACGAATTCAGGTAATACCAAGATCCGTTAACGGCAACCCAACCGGTTTTCATAGCATAAGTGGACGGATCTAAATAGAACCAGGAGCCATCCTTGTACAGCCAGCCAGATCGTGCATAGCCAGCGGTCTCATCAAAAAAGTACCATTTTCCGTTAACGTTCTTCCATCCAGCGCAGGGGGAGCCATCGGTTGGATCAGCATAGAACTTACAGCCTCCAAGCATCACAAACCCGTGAGCTTCGACCAATTCGCCATCGCCGTTTGATGTAAACAGTTTTCCATTACGCAATGCTCCACACAATGAGCAATCAGAACCAGCAAAAGCCTTAGATGGCTCATCCTGAACCGAGTCCTGGACATCTACCCATTCACGACAAGCAACAGCGCCTGAAGCTTTTGCATAATAGCTTTTCCCATTTACAGAAAAATGATCAAGAAGCATTTTACCGTCGGCGGCAGGATCGAGATAATAGTATTGACCACCGTCCTTCAGCCATTCAGTCTTTATAATGCCCGACGCTTGAGAAGGCTCAGCGTAATACCAGTCTCCATTGCTCATAAACCAGCCAAGTGACAACGCTCCCGTTGAAGAAAAATGATACCGGTTGGATCCGATGACATAAAAGCCGGTAGCCATTCTATTGTCATTTGCGACATCGAGCCAATACCAAACGCCGTTCACCAAACGCCAGCCCGATGCAAGTGCGCCGGAACCGTCAGCGTAATACCAGTCCGTCCCATCAAACGCCCAACCAACAGCCATTGCGCCGGAATCCGATAAATAGTAAAGAGACGAACCGACAGAAACGATTCCTCTAGACATAACACCATCATTGGCGGGATCAAGCCAATACCAATTATTGCCAGTTTGAAACCAGCCGGTTAAGACTTCACCATTGTTACCCCAATACCATAAACCGTTATCAAGGCACCAACCATTAATCAGTCCATAGGTTCCAAGAAGATAAGGGTGCCCATCAATAACACGTCGACCAGTAGCCATAGAACAGCTGTCAAGGGAGTCAAACCAGTACCATTGGCCTCCGATAAACTGCCAACCACTTGCCAAAGCGCCTGATGGACCCGCGTAATACCACTTATTTTCAGTAAAAATCCAGCCGCAGCTCATTGCGCCGTCACGAGCGGGGTCCAAGTAGTACAACGAGTCGTCAATATTCTGCATTCCGGTCAAACGACAGCCGTCAAGATAGTAGTACCAGGACAAACCGTTCCATTGCCATCCAGATAGTTTTTCTGTCGTCGACAGGTCTTGACTTTCGACAACCTGTAGGCTCGAATCTTCCGTTGTTTTGCCGGCACAATCACTGGAGTCTTGAGAGCAACCGCCACCGACAAATGCTCCCGACCCTCCTGTCGAGTCGCGCTCTACGACACCGTTATCCGCCCCCTCTTCCACGGCATAGGCAGTGCAAGAAAATGCGGGGACGGAAACTGAGAGCAAGGCGGAAAATAGCATCAAGCCAATTACTCGCCAACAAATTCGATGTTCAATCCAGACATTCATTCCAGGCCCCCAACCGATATCGACCGGCTTGCAGCAAATCAATTAAATAAACGGACGGGCTGCGCCGATCACATTTCCCCTTGCGCTAATGGAATGAATTCCGACGCCCTGATGAGGCCAGGAGTCAATCATCATACCGCCGCCAAGTGCAATTGCGATATGCCCGCGATAATAAATCACATCGCCACGCTGAATTGAGTTCGCACTCACGGGCATAAAGATATTACTTCGATACCAATTCATGGAATTGTAGGTTTGGCTTGGATCCCAGCGATGGTTATAAGGGTTGTAAACACCCATATCCATGCCAGTAGCATAAAGGCACTGCAAGACAAAACCAGAGCAATCAACAGCTCCGCCGGGAGCGGTAGACCAAGGCTCAATATATTGCGTACCAATATACTCATAGGCGCGCTGGATAAAGGCGTTCACGCAATCTTCCCGCGTTGCCTGGACAGAGATGCGAGAAGGGGTCACATAGGTAAAGTATCCGGTGCAATAGCTAGGCAGCTGAACAGTCCAAGAACTGACCTGAGGATACTGGGATGGATTTTGCCAGCCAACTTTGTCGCACTGGCCATCGCTCCAGAAAACTCGACGAACGCCATCGATGGTCCTTGCGCCCGTTGCCATAGCGCCGCTGCCGTCTAACCAATACCACTTACCCGAATCTTTAAGCCAGCCAACATGCATGCTTCCATTGGACTCAAGGTAATACCATGTTCCATTCAGGCATTTCCAACCAGTTGCCATTTTTCCGTCAGCATTTAGGTAATACCATGCACCGCCAGTAAAAACCCATCCGGTCTTCAACACGCCAGAATCGGCATCAAGCCAATACCAATCGCCGTCAATCTGTAGCCATCCAAGATGAATGGCACCCGTTCCGGGCTCAGCGTAAAACCTTAGATTTGCGACATTAACCCAGCCGGACGCAACCTGCCAACCATCAGCTCCAGCGGTTTTTAGGATAGTGCCATTTTCGCGAATCACATCCTTGCAAAGATATCCATTATCATCAGCGTATCTATCAACGCCATCATTAACGGTAACCCAACTTGAAACCACAAGCCTACCGCTCTGGTTTGCAAAACAATCGTTGCCGTCCACCTCAAATAAGCCCGTTTTCATGAGATGGCTAACAGGGTCCAGGTAATACCAGCTTGTGCCTTCTTTATACCAGCCAGAAATAAGTGCACCAGATTGGGAGGCGAAATACCAGCCGTCCTCGACCTGAGCCCAACCAACAGCCATAGCCCCGTTAGGCTTTAAATAATAAGCTGCATTGCCAAGGTCTAAATACCCAACGGACATCTTACCATCGGAAGCTGGGTCGAGATAATACCAAGCGCCGTTAACGAGTTTCCAGTCAGTGGCCGCAATACCGTTAGTGCAGTAATACCAATCTACTCCGTCTTTGTACCATCCATTTGCGAGACCATAGTCACCAAAAATGTAGGTTCTTCCATCAATCTTTTGACGACCCTTAAACATGATGAACGTCTGTGAGTCAAAATAATAGCGAGCCCCACCTATCGTTTGCCATGACGAAGCAAGGGCACCCGATGAATAAGCCCAGTACCAATTCCCGTCAACGAGAATCCAGCCGGTTTTCATAGCACCAGTGGCATCTAAATAGTATTTCCAGCTCCCGAGGTCGACAAAACCAACCTGCATTATATTGGTGGCAGGATCCAGGTAATACCATGTGCCGTCTTGATAAAACCAACCAGCAGCTAAATCGCCTCCAGCATTGGCATAAAACCAATTTCCATCTGAGTTACGTAGCCAGCAGTTCTGATATAGCGCGCCAAAAGGCGTTGCGGCATTGCCGTCATTCGCATAAAACGAAGCAGTCGATCCACCAGCATCGGTCACATTGAAATAACCTGTCTGCATTGCACCATCATTGGCTGGATCAAGCCAATACCAATAGCCCCCGCTTTGCAGCCAGCCAGTTTGGTGTTTACCGTTTTTTCCGTAATACCAAACTCCAGACGACTCGTCTCGTTGCCAGCCATCTTTTATGACGGAAGAATTATCAGGTTGCAAATCATCGGAAACCACAGAAGAAAAATCCGCTTTTGACTCAATACTCTGAGCCTCAACGGAATCCTGTGCAAACGCGACATTCGCGCTCAGGGGCAAGCAGCAAGCAGTGATTAATGACGCGGCAGCACAAACAAGCGTGGCCTTCTTTTCGAATCGATACATAAGCGACCCTCCCAGATATCTCATTTATTTATTTTAATCCACATTCCAGGATTGATTTTCGTTACTGTCTGTTCAGTCTATGTAGATAAATATATTAAATTGAACATATCGTTCAATCATTCTATTCTTTCCCTGAGCAATGAACATCTTAATTGGAGGCCTGCAGTGGAACTGACCAAGCGTAACTTTACTGTTCTGTACGAATACCTAAAGAACCCATATGCTAGCCAGCGAGAAGTTGCCGAGCGCACTGGCCTCTCACTTGGATCGGTAAACGCAGCAAATAAAGAGCTTACGAATGAGGGCCTTCTCGAATCGGACAGCCTAACCGACAGCGGTTACGAAGCACTTCACCCCTATAAGGTTGAAAACGCAGTGATATTGGCTGCGGGGCTTTCGAGCCGCTTTGCTCCCATTTCGTATGAAAAGCCCAAAGGCCTTTTAAAGGTACGTGGTGAGATTCTCATCGAACGTCAGATTAGGCAGCTGCAAGACGCAGGTATCAGCAATATCACCGTCGTTGTCGGCTATAAAAAAGAATATTTCTTCTATCTCGAAAGCAAGTTCGGCGTCTCGATTGTCGTCAACAACGAATATGCATCCAAAAATAACCACGCATCGCTTATGTGCGTAAAAGAGCGGCTTGGCAACACCTATATTTGCTCAAGCGATGATTACCTTCTAAACAATCCGTTTGAAGCATACGTTTGGAAAGCATTTTATTCTGCTCAATATGCTGAAGGCGCCACCAAAGAATGGTGCATTCAAACCGGAGCAATGGACAGAATCACCAATGTTACGATTGGCGGTTCCGATGCTTGGTATATGCTTGGACATGTCTACTTTGATAAAGCCTTCTCGCTTGCATTTAAGCAGATTCTCGAAACGGAATATAACAAGCCCGAAACAACGGACAAGCTTTGGGAAGATCTATATATCGAGCACATCAAGGAGCTCGATATGGTTATCAAGAAGTATCCTGAGGGCGAGATCAACGAATTCGATTCTCTTGATGAACTGCGTGCCTTTGATCCGCATTTTATCGAAAACGTTGACTCCGATATTTTCGATAACATCGAGCAAGTGCTCGGCTGCTCCAAATCAGAGATTCACGACGTTTATCCCCTTAAACAAGGTCTTACGAATCTATCGTGCCACTTTAGAACCAATGACGGAGAGTACGTTTACCGCCATCCGGGAGTCGGGACCGAACTGCTTATTAACAGAAATGGAGAAGTAGCCGCACTTAAAAAGGCCAAGGAACTCGGCCTTGACGATACGTTTATTCATGAGGACCCAAAGCGTGGTTGGAAAATTTCGAAGTTTGTACCCAACGCAAAGCAGCCTGATCCGCATGATGCTGCCCAAATGAATCGAATGATGCAGATGTGTCGTTCGCTTCACGAGAGTGGTGCAAATGTCGAAACCGAATTTGACTTCTACCTCGAAGCGAAGCGCTACGAATCACTTCTTCTGGAAAAAGGTCCCATCGACATTCCAGGCTACAGGGAGATGTCCGCCGAAATCGATGAATTGGAGCGCTTTGTACAGGCCGATAATGCACCAAAATGCCTTTGCCACAATGACTTCTTTTACCTCAATTTCCTTATCGATGAGAACGACAAGTACTATCTCATTGACTGGGAATATGCTGGCATGAGCGATTACGCAAACGATTTTGGAACGTGCAGTGTCTGCTGCGAGCTTTCCGAAGATGAAGTCGACCGCGCGCTTGATGCATATTTTGGGCGCAAGGCAACAAACAACGAAGTTGCGCATAACTATGCGCACATTGCCCTTGCAGGATGGTGCTGGTACCTCTGGTCTCTTCTGAAAGAAGCCGAAGGTGACTTCGTGGGCGAATGGCTCTATATCTACTTCAATTACGGTGCCAAATACCTCAAAAAGGCACTGGAGATCTATCGGAAAGGTGAGTAACGATGCAATTCGGCTTTTTTAGCGGTCTTCTTTGGGGCCTTGATACAGTAATTCTTGGAATCGGCTTGGCGCTTGCGCCCTATATTGGATCGGCGGAAGCGCTTGCATGCGCCTCCATTGCGGGATCCTTTCTCCATGATGCCTTCTGTGCAATTTGGCTCTTTGGCTACATGGGAGTCCGAGGCAGACTAAAAGACACGCTCGCTGCACTTAAAACTCGTTCGGGCAAGGTCGTCATCGCCGGCGCCCTACTCGGTGGACCTATCGGAATGACCGGCTACGTATTGGCAATTAATAACATCGGAGCTGCCTACACGGCAATCATCTCCGCCTTCTATCCCGCAGTCGGAGCATTCCTTTCCTTCGTACTGCTGAAGGAGAAAATGGGCAAAGGCCAGATTCTTTCCCTTCTCGTTGCTCTTTGCGGTGTAATGACGATGGGCTATCTATCGGCCGGATCGAGCGAGATTGCAAATGCCCCCCTCGGCTTACTCGGCGCGGTGCTTGCCGTTATTGGATGGGGATCCGAAGCGGTGCTGTGCGCATGGGGAATGAAAGATGATGCCGTTGATGACGAAACAGCTTTGCAAATCCGCGAAACTACAAGTGCGCTTGTTTATGGAGCGCTCGTACTCCCCCTCTTCGGAGCATGGCATTTCACGTTGGGCGCTATCCCAAGCATGCCCACATTGATTATTGCACTCGCCGGACTCGCAGGAACTGCATCCTATCTGTTCTATTACAAGGGCATTGCGGCAATCGGAGCAGCGCGTGCGATGGCTCTGAATATCTCCTATTCGGCATGGTCAGTGGTCTTTGGCCTGATCTTGCTTGGAACAATTCCCGACATGGCATCCGTAATCTGCTGCGTTGTAATTGTATGCGGAACAGTTTTGGCAGCCAGTAACTGGGACGAACTATTTGGACGTAAGAAGACGGCGTAGCTAGATTAACAAAGTAGCAAAAGGGGAGAGCTCGTCGAGCTCTCCCCTTTTAGCATCATGGCTATTCAATTACCACGGCCTGGCTATCCATCTGTTGCCACGTGCCGAAGAACACTTGGGCATTTCGCGTAACATTGCCGTTAATCGAATCCGAAAGATAGACAATTCCCTGCTCGTCATCATAGCCTTTAAGGACTACGGCATGATTACCGCCCCACAGACCATAGGAATGCCCGTTATACCAACGCGCAGCATAACGGCCTCCTGGCCAACTTCCCCATTCGGTATTCCACATCTCAACAGGTTGACCACAGGTCAGCCTGTTCTTAATGGAAGAAATTGACGAGAAAGAAACGTCTTTTGCCTGCTTGCCACTTCCAGCAGCACGCAGAAAGTTATTACCAGCAATAGTAATCGCAGGTGCGACGCATCCCATGAGACCCCCGCTGCTACGCCTTGGATTGCCATCAAAAGCGGTAACAAAATTGCCATTGCTTCCCTTGGGCAAATAGTAATCCGCAATAATCGTCTTACCTAAACCGAAACCATAGTAGTTAAGCAAGTTTGTAAGGGCAACCGACTCACAGCCAGTAGGAAGTTCCGGGTACTGCGAATAGCACGGGACATCGACCCAAGCGCCAACCATTGCGCCGGATGAACTGAACTTGTAGTCAGTAGAGCCGATCCAATACCAACCGTTACTCAACATTACTCCCCCACGTGCGACATCAAGGTAATACCATGTGCCCCCAAGGGAAAGCCATCCCGTTTTCATCGCGCCAGAAGCGGAATCCAGCCAGTACCAGTTGCTGCCATCGTTAAGCCAGCCGGTCGCCATTCGACCATCCGGGTTAAAGTAATACCAAGACCCAGCAATTTGCTGCCACCCAGTCAGAATTACTCCACTAGCAGAACAATAATATCGAGCACCCTGACTCTCAATCCAACCAGTTCTGGCATTACCGTCGTCGTCAATCAGCTGGATTCCCGAATCGGTCATGATGCCTTTAAGGTCAATTGCGCCGCTGGATGACGAATGATACATCCAAGACCCATCACCGTTTGACCAGCAATTAGCCATCATCTTGCCGGTACTATTAAATATGTATTCACATGATCCGATAGTTTGAACGCCCGTGGCCATGGCGTGCGTCGAGGGATCGAGCCAGTACCACGCACCGTTTAGGTTGAGCCAGCCGGAGGCGAGGGCGCCGGAGCCAGTCGCGTAGTACCAGGTCCCGCCGTCGAGGACCCATCCGGTCGCCATCGCGCCGGAGTCATTGAACCAGTACGCGGAGCCGTGGCACGAATGGAGGCCCGTCGCCATGGCGCCGCCCGCGTCGGGCTCGAGCCAGTACCAGGAACCGCCGGTGTAAAGCCAGCCGGTCGAGGCGATACCGTCAGCGAACCAGTACCAGGAGCCGTCGACGAGGCCCCAGCCGTTAAGGGGGCCGCAGCTGCCGAAGTAGCGGCGGACGCCCTGCGCGTCCGTCTGGTAGCCCGTCAGCATGGCACCCGTCCGGGCGTCGAAGCAGTAGGGCACGCCGCCGACGGATACGGGGCCGCGCGCCAGCGCGCCGGAGCCAGTCGCGTAGTACCAGGTCCCGCCGTCGAGGACCCACCCGGTCGCCATCGCGCCGGAGCCGTTGAACCAGTACGCGGAGCCATTGCACTCATGGAGCCCGGTGGCCATGGCATGCGTCGAGGGGTCGAGCCAATACCAGGCCCCATTGGTATAGAGCCAGCCAGAATGCAACGAGACCGGATTGACTGAATCCACATAGAACCAGTTGCCGTCAAACGAATTCCAACCCAGATTCCATTTAACGGATTCTTGAGCAGGACCATCATCAATTGAATCGGAAGGAGAAAGAGTCGAGGGGACGGATTGCCGCTCAAAATCAGTAGGGATGGAGGAGCTTATGGGTTCTGCGTTCGCGATATCAACCACACCGGGTCCAGCGAGCAGTAGAGTTGAAAGAATGATTAGGATTAATGTTATTTGCTTTTTCCTTGCCATGTGCAGCCCCCAGTAGTTACCAATTTTTATATAAACATAGTCTACAAATGGATAGCTAAGAGCAATATGTAATTAGAAAAAAGCAATTAAGGAAGAGTTGCTAGCCGAGCCAAGCGCCATTACTAGCAAAAGAGTATTTCACCCCATCGATTTCTTGAACACCCGTAGTCATAGCGTGCGTCGAGGGGTCAAGCCAGTACCAGGCGCCGCCGACGTAGGCCCAGCCGGAGGTGAGGGCGCCGGAGCTCGTCGCGTAGTACCATGTGCCGCCGTCGAGGACCCACCCGGTCGCCATCGAGCCGGAGCCGTTGAACCAGTACATGGAGCCGTTGCACCCATGGAGCCCGGTGGCCATGGCGTGCGTCGAGGGATCGAGCCAGTACCACGCACCGTTTAGGCTGAGCCAGCCGGAGGCGAGGGCGCCGGAGCCCGTCGCGTAGTACCAGGTGCCGCCGTCGAGGACCCATCCGGTCGCCATCGCGCCGGAGTCATTGAACCAGTACGCGGAGCCGTGGCACGAATGGAGGCCCGTCGCCATGGCGCCGCCCGCGTCGGGCTCGAGCCAGTACCAGGAACCGCCGGTGTAAAGCCAGCCGGTCGAGGCGATACCGTCAGCGAACCAGTACCAGGAGCCGTCGACGAGGCCCCAGCCGTTAAGGGGGCCGCAGCTGCCGAAGTAGCGGCGGACGCCCTGCGCGTCCGTCTGGTAGCCCGTCAGCATGGCACCCGTCCGGGCGTCGAAGCAGTAGGGCACGCCGCCGACGGATACGGGGCCGCGCGCCAGCGCGCCGGAGCCAGTCGCGTAGTACCAGGTCCCGCCGTCGAGGACCCACCCGGTCGCCATCGCGCCGGACGAATTAAACCAGTACAGGGAGCCGTTGCACTCGTGAAGGCCGGTAGCCATGGCACCGCCCACGTCGGGCTCGAGCCAGTACCACGTGCCACTCTGAAACAACCATCCGGTATACGCCTTGCCGTTGGAGGCTGCATAATACCAGGTGCTGTCAATTAGTTGCCAATGATAAAGGGAGACATCAACATACGCGTAGTTCATATCAACGTTGCCGTTGATTCCAGGGACTTTTCCGTTGCTCTTATACTGCCAAAAACTGTAATTGCCGGTATAGTCACATTGCGAGTTATATTGAGCAATCCAATGATCCCAAGAGCTACTCTTAAATACAGAGTCAGTCAAAATGTTGTTAAACCAATTTAAATTTGCATAAATACCAGGCTCATATCCTGCGGCAGAAATCCTATTACAAAAAACCTGCGCCCTCGATGCAATTCCGGTTTGACGTCCATTTGCAATTATCGAGTTATCCTCAAGATCGTAATACACCGGCAATCTTGGATTATGCCCAGAAAGGCAATTGATCACCATTGATGCCTCATCAGCTGCCTGCTGATTATCAAAAGCATATGAATAGATATAGACGCCGTAGGGAATTCCGAGTCGCTCGCACTCAGAAATATTTCGATTAAATTGATAGTCAACTCGACCGCCCCAAGATGGAGCGCCAAATCCAACACGCAGAATAGCGAAATCGATACCAGAAGCCTTAACAGCATTCCAGTCAATACGTCCTTGATGCTCGCTGACATCGATGCCCTGCGCCGTAGCCCCATCGGGAAGAATGTCCATGGACAATAAGGCTATTCCATCTTCTTCGGAAGAAGCATCCTCTGCGACCAATTGCCCATCCTCATAACGCCAGGAATTCTCAACTAGGGACCGCGCAGCTTCCGCGTTCGAGGGGAAAACAAACACAGAAATGGGCGCAAGGACCATCAGCACCAACAATGCCGAAAATAACTTAAGATGTTTGCTCATGTAAACCTCGTCATTCGTTCTTGTTTGCGTTTAGCTTACAGCATGGCTGTGAAAGATTTCCGAACATCCAACTGGACAAGATGCCATCTAGGACGACAAATAACTGCACGTAATACCATAATGTAAACAAGAACTTCCCAGCAGGGTGAAACCAAGGACTCCTAGTCCCTACTCTTAGCCCCAAAGAATGCCGACATCAGTTAGCTTTCAAACCAGATGTCAAAAAGGTAGGGGACCCAGAGAGTCCCCTACAACGCGGAATTCTAACGAATCAAGATTACTTTCGATGGGCCCAAAGCAGTCAAACCGGAGATGCGATTTCCATAACCATCACTATGCCAGAACAAATTTTCGCTCGGCGAATTGCCCCAGAAAAAGCCAATGTGGCTATCGTCCGCATATGGGTTGTAAGGATTGAAGAACACAATGTCCCCCTTACGAGCCAAACCACTGCGTAACAACTCATCAATAGAGTTGAAATAAGTCACGTTCGCGCACGTATCGATAGCGTAGCCGTACCAACGATAAGCGTTTACGCAGCCGCCCCTTCCGGGACCTCCACTCCAAGGGGAATGGCTCTGCTCGGCGGCAATGGGAGCTAAATTCCCGCCCGCCTTCATATATGCATGCGATACAAATCCACCACAATTCATGCCCGTATAACCGTCCCAACGCGGATCACCCTTTGGGTACATGCACGTTTCCTGGCTGAGATGCGTGTCGTAGCGTGTTCCACGGTAATAGCCGTCGCTTTCGTGGCTCATAAGCCAATTGACCAGGCTGGACCTATTGACCCCCAAAACAGAACCAGACGTATTCAACCATGCACCACTTGCATTGAAGTAATAGCCAACGCCATCGATTTTCAGCCACCCGTTAGCAAACATGGCACCCGAAGGCTGGAGCCAGTACCACGTACCGCCGTCATTAAGCCATCCAGTTTTCATCTTGAATGTGGAAGGGTCCATCCAATACCACGCACCGTTGACATATTGCCAACCAGACTTAAGGACACCATTGGAAGATGCGTAGTACCAAGTATTGCCACTTTCGTCAGAAGCGTCTTTCGACATAATCCAACCAGACGCCACGTTAACGACACCATTCGCATCCGCATAGAAAACCGCATCTCCAATATGAATCACACCTGGCAATGAAGACGAGTCGGTACGATCAGCGACTACAGGAGATCCATCAGATGAAGTAGGCAACGGCTCGCTCAGTGCTCCAGACGAATTCGCCCATGCTATACCATCGTTCAAGTTGATCCAGCACGAAGATGCCATTGCACCGGAATCATAAGAAAAATAGCGCTTGCTTCCTACCGCAAATTCACCAGTACGCATTGCGCCGGATACATCATCAAGGTAATACCAGGCGCTTCCGGACTTTATCCATCGCCCTCGTTGAATAGCTCCGTTTGATGCGGCGTAATACCAAGTACCATCAGCAAGTGCCCAGCCTGTTGCCATGGCACCTGAACTCGTAAGGAAATAGGTGGACGAGCCCACTTGCACAAAGCCCGTGAGCATAATATGGCTTCCTGGATCCAGGTAATACCAAGAATTCCCTAGAAGTAACCAGCCTCCATGCAGCAAGCCGTTAGAGTCAGCGTAATACCAGTTGTTGTCAATAAGTGCCCACTGGGTGGATAGCATAGCCCCTGAACTGTTAAAGATATAAGAGGTGCCATTACATTCTTTCAGCCCGGTGGCCATAGAACCGTCTGCAGGATCAAGCCAGTACCAACGACCCCCATCCGAGAGCCAACCCTTTACCAGGGCGCCAGAGCCGGAGAAATAGTGCCAAACGGAAGCATCAAGATGCCATCCGATAAGCATCGCACCAGAAGAAGAGAATCCATACGTGGCTCCCCCGATCTGCAGCATCGCATCGTGGACCATCTTGCCCTCATCATCCAGCCAATACCAGTTGCTGCCGTCTGAAAGCCAGCCTTTTACCATGGCGCCAGAACCGGAGAAATAACGCCAAGCAGAAGTGGAGCCCGTAGAATCTAGGTACCAGCCGACACGCATTGCGCCCGAAGAGGAGAAGGCATACGTCGCACCCCCGACTTGAACCAACCCATCCTGAGCCATTCGACCTTCGTCGTCGAACCAGTACCAGCTACCGTCTATATGTCTCCAAGAAGAAACAGCGATTGTTCCGTCGGACAAGCCCCAACGCCAAAAACCAGCCCCTTCTAAGGGTGATATCCACCCCTGATGCCAAATAATTTGATTCGAAACCTCGGAAGGGGTCTCATTATCCACCTGAGAGTTCTGCTCGACAGCGAAGGTCGATTCGCGCTGAGCATCAACGCCTGACTCGACAGAAGCAATAGCAACGTTAGATGCGGGACCTTCGTCAGTGTTATTCGAATCAAGGGCGTATAACATCGAGGGCGAACCCAAAAGGAGCCCAAAAGAAATGAGGCCCGAAAAAGCCAGCACTCCGAATGACCATTTCTTCATAACAGCACGGAATCCAATCACGCAGCGGCCCCGTCGCTTCAGGGCAACGGGGCCTCAATCAAAACTAGCTCAGTAATGTGCTAGCCAATTTGCTGGCGGTTTTTGCACTCTCGTGAAGCGCCACGCCTCTGGGCCTCCTGAATAGAGATCTGCGAATAGCCCTTTGCGTCCTTACCAACGGTACGGCACTTATGCGTATGGTAAACATCGCTACCGTTCTTATACCAAACTAAACCGTAGCCCGGAATCCACTTGCCGTCCTCGCCGACATAGTAGGAGCCAACCCAGGCATTCGTAGCCATGGCACCGGAAGACTGGAGGTAGTAGTCGCCGACCCAGGCGTCGTGAGCCATAGCGCCGGAACCGCTAAAGTAGTACCAGGCGCCGCCGACCTGACGCCAGCCGGTGGCCATCGCGCCGGAATCGTCGAACCAGTACCAAACTCCACCAACGTTAGCCCAAGAGTTAGAGGCCATAGTGCCCGAACCTCCGAGCCAATACCACGTGCCGCCATTGCTGAGCCAGCCGGTTGCCATGGCGCCCGAACCGCTCGCATAGTACCAAGAGCCGCCTGCCAAGAACCAGCCAGTGGCCATTGCACCGGAGTCGCCGAACCAGTACCAGGAGCCGCCGAGGCTGCGCCAGCTGTTAGCGACCATGGCGCCCGAACCGTCGAGGTAGTACCACGTACCGCCGATGGTGAGCCAGCCAGTGGCCATCGCACCGGAAGCGTTGGCGTAGTACCACGTCCCCGAAACGTTGATCCAGCCGGTCAGCATGACACCATACTCGTCGGAATAATACCAAGTTCCACCGATATTATGCCAACCGGTCAGCAGTTCGCCACTGGAGGTCGCATAGAACCACTTTCCATAGATGGAGTCATAGAGCCAGCCGCTATGCTGCATGCGGCCATCGGCGTTGGCACCAGGGGTGTTCAGGAAGTAGTTCTTGCCGTCAATCTGAACTCGGCCGTATGCCATATCATGGCTTTCGGGGTAGAAGTAATACTTGTCCCCACCGATAGACTGCCAGCCCGACACCGCGATCCCGTCAGCGCCAAAATAGTACCAGACAGCTTCGTATTCGTTATGCCACTGGTTCGTGACCATGGCGCCAGTTTCGGGATCGAAATAGCGAAGGTTGCCGTCCTCGCACCGAACGAGTCCAGTCTTCGGGCGACCGTCGGAACACCATTCCGTAATCGGTCCACCGCCTCCGCCACCGCCAGCAATATCAGCAAATGAGGGCGCCGGGGCAACCGTCATGCAGACAGCGGCAAATGCAACAACTCCCAGCACTGTTAGTCCGCGCCATCTTTCTCGAAGGTTTTTCATACGACATCCTTTCTCCGAGATTTAAGGCTCTCTTAAGTTATTTTTAAACTATCAATTCAGTATTTCAACGGGAAATCGATAAAAGGTGTCTTTGTGACTGCAATTTAAATATGAGTCGCCACACCTCAACCGTTACGCTAAATAGCTTCTAAGGCAAACTTAGCGCATGAACGAACTGATTAAACGAGTGAACTGATTAATAAAGCAACAGAATACAAACCTTGGTCATCAATCACATCTACCGCGGGCCGATAACGCCCGCCTCATGTGCTGCGATATAATCAATCTCACTAGATGCCAAATCAGCAAGCCGAAGGAGCTGACGTGCTAACAATTCACTATGGTGATATGGAAAACGTTATCTACAACACGTCCGTTTACTTCGATAACGTATATTCGCCCCAGTGGTTTCAAGACTCCTTTGCCCAAAGGGTCATAAAATCCATCGACAAAGGCACCGTGGTAGGCCCCAATGCAATCGATACCAAGATTCTAGGCATCATTCCTCCCGAGAAACTATCCAGCGGCACCAAAACGCTACTGCTTATGTACTTTATGCCGCAGAATATATATAACGCCTCAAATTGCGGTGATAATTGCGCCTACTGGATTCTGAGGATCGCCGCGCAAAAGGATCTAACAATCAATCTCTACCACATAATGGATTTTGGAAACGGCAAATTCACGGTAACCATTGCAAATACGGGCGATATAGTCCACACAATGTTTGACCTTGTCCCCATAGCTGGAAAATGCCTAAGGGAGAACTCCTGATGCGCGGATCATACAAGGTAATTATTCAAAATAACCGGGTTCAGTTTAAACTGACCATCAATAGAAATCTGACCATCATCCAAGGTAACAGTGCTACAGGCAAGACAACTCTGCTTGATATGGTGGCAGCTCACGAAGAGCTTGGGGCACAAAGCGGCGTAACAGTAAGTTGCAAAGTGCCCTGTAAAACAATATCTGGAAAATATTGGCGTAGAGATCTCCAAGAGATTTCCAGCAGTATTGTTTTTATTGATGAGGGCAATACTTTTGTTCGATCAAGAGAATTTGCCCATGAAGCAAAGCGTAGCTCAAACTACTACGTAATTGTCGCCAGAGAGTCACTGCGCCAACTGCCCTATAGCGTTGATGAAATCTACGGTCTTAAGAACACCAACCGAACCACAACGAAGTATCCCGTTTACTCTCGTGTCTACACCTCTACATATCGTATTTACGGTGATACTGATTTTAGAGGCGAGAGGCCCGAGCTTGTCATTGTCGAGGACACAAATTCGGGCTACGAATTCTTCAGTTTGCTATGCAAAAAGAGCAGCATTAAATGCATCAGCGCGGGAGGAAAATCAAATATTTGCAACTGCATTATGGACGCACCGGAAAACGACATCCTCGTGATTGCCGACGGCGCCGCCTTTGGACCAGAAATTGCGGAAGTAGCTGCTCTATTGCGCCGAAAGAACATCAAGCTATTCCTACCGGAATCGTTTGAATGGCTCGTGTTGAAGTCGGGATTATTCAACAGCAAACACATTAAGGACATGCTGCTTAACCCCGCTGAACATATCGAAAGCTCAAAGTTCTTTAGCTGGGAGAGGTTCTTTACTGCAGAACTCATCGAATGCTCACGAGACACACGTTTTCGATATGACAAGAGCTGCATGAACGAGGAGTACTTGAACCCCACCGCCCTTGCAGCTCTTGAGGATACTTTGCCGGAACTTGGCATTACTTCGCACTAAAACGAGAAGTACTCACTGTCGGAGGATAGGTTCGGTCCGAGCCACGGGTCACCATCGAGGAAGAGCTCCGGCCAGCGTTGCATGAACAGAGCTTGCTCGCGTTTCCAGCGGCGCAGCTTTTCCTCGTTAGCCTCTTCCCTGCCGCGCGAGGTGAACTCGTAGTGGTACAGCTCGGCATAGGGCGTAAAGATGGTGCGGTAGCCCGCCTCCCACACGCGCAGGCAAAAGTCTGCGTCGTTAAAGCCGACGGCGAATTCCTCGTTGTAGCCCCCGACCTGCTCAAATACGTCACGTCGCACCATCTGGCAGGCGCCCGTTACGGCGCTAAAGTTGCCCGGACGCACAGCACGGGCAAGATAGCCCTCGCGCTTTGCCGAGAAGTCTTGGTTGGCATGGGCAAGTGCGCCGCGCACACCGACCAAAATGCCAGCGTGCTGCACAAGGTGGTCGGCAAAATAGAGCTTGGCACCCACCACGCCCGCATCGGGACGTTGCAGACAACCCATCATCTCTTCGATAAAGTCGGGGCTAATGACCTCGGTATCGTTGTTGAGCAGCAGCAGGTAGTCGCCCTTGGCGTGCTCCACACCAAAATTGATGATCTGAGAGTAATTGAACTCGCCCGGCCAGTACACAACGCGCGCGATACCCTTGCCTTCGGATGCCGCAGCCACGCGCTCTGGCAGGGTTTCGTAATACGCAAACGTCTCCGGGGCTTCGCTGTTGTTCTCCACCAAGACGATCTCGTAGTTGGCATACGCGGCCTTCTGGGCGATCGACATCACACAGGCGTCAAGCGTCTCAATGTGATCCTTGGTGGGAATCACAATACTCACCAGCGGCGCAGGCTCCGGCAGCGCATAGCGCATGCGGTAGACAAACGGCGTCTCGGCCTCCTCGACCGTTCCGCAAATGCCCAGCGCGTCAAAGTGACGCTGAAGCGCAAGGCGCCCGGCTTCAATAGCATACGGCTTGCTATCGGCAGAGCCATCGGCGGTCGACCCCGGATGAACGCGCCAGTGATACAGCACGTGCGCAACATGCTCAAACCGCGCGCCCGCCGAAAGGCAGCGAAGCGTCAGGTCGTAATCCTGGGCACCCGCAACATCTTCCGGAGACATGCCAATGTGATCGATGAGCGCCTTCTCCACCATCAGAAAATGCGTCACGCAGTTATGGCTATAGAGCAGGTCGACGTTGAGCCGCGTCTTAAAGACCGGCTGGCCCCACTCCCCCGTTTTCTGGAACATGTCCTCGTCGCAGAACAGGACCTGGGGACGCTCGCCCTCGGCGGCCCTGTTCAGCGCGGCAACATAATGGAATAATGCGTCCGGTTCCAGAATGTCGTCATGGTCCAAGAACGCGATGTAGTCTCCAGCCGCCTGCTGAATACCAGCGTTGGTGTTGAGCACAATGCCGCCGTTGCCGGGCAGCTCGATGCGACGAACGCGCTCGTCGTTGGCACTTGCTGCAAGATTGGCCACCGCATCCCATTCGGGCGAGGCATCCATAAGCAGCAATTCCCAGTTGTCATAGCTCTGAGCTAGCACCGAGTCCAGCAGCTCGCGCAGGTAGACCCGATCAGTCTTGTAGCACGGCACCACAATGCTCACGAGTGGTCTATAGGCAAAAGCCACCGAAGCGACACGCTGGCACGCCAAATCGCCCGGCTTTGCGCGATGCTGCTCAAACCAACGTCGATAAGCTGCGTCGTCTGCACGCGCATCCTTCATGCGGTTCCAGCTGTCGTCGACCATGCCGTTGTACAGGCGACCATCCATGGCGCAAAAACCACTCTGAATCTGCTCCGTGGGATCGCTCACAATCGCGACAAAATCTCGTATATCCTGAGGCATCTCAACGCTCAGATACGTTTTGTTGACGCGGCATCCGTTGCGCTGAGGAACATCGACCTGCGACTCAAACACATGCACGGTGACATCGATGGCATTCATATGCGTATCGAAGACCTGGAGCTCAGGTGCGCACTGGGGGTCTCCCACCCACGTAACCTCATAGCGCCACACCGCGCCGGCGTCTGCCGGTAAATAACGAACGGCATCGATCTCATAGCGATCGCAGCACTCGCCGCGCTGTGCATCGCGAACGAGCGCACACATCGCAGCCTTTGCTTTGTAGTTAATCTTGGATTCCAGCTTGGCCACGCGGCTATCGAGGCGAATGGAGCCAAGCTTTTGGCCACCGGACACAAATGCAGCGTCGATCGTAGAGCCATCCAAAAACGGAAGCACCAAGACGGCAAGCTCGCGCTCGTAATCGGCAACGGAAGGGCAAAGCGCCAGCACACGGCCATGGTCAACCGGGAGTACCAGCGACGGCACACAAGAACCGCTCGTCGTCGCGCGGACAAAGGCCTGAGAACCTTCTTGCTCAATAAGCGCGGCGACATCCTGGCCGGCAAAACGAAGCAGCACAAACAGACGGGCCTGGCTGCGGCAAAGTGCCAAACGCTTGATACTCATCTACACTTCTCGCTTTCCCAGGGCGTTCGCTGCCATGCGTTTGCAGGCGCCCAAGCGCCCAAACCTCAAGACGTCGTAATCGAACATGAGCTTTTTGCACTCACGGGCATTGGGGGCCTTGCTGGTAAGCGCCGCACGCACCATAGCAGCAACAGAAGGAGCGCATTGTGCGAGCGCAGCATCGCTGCCCACGGCAGAACCGGAAAGGGCCGCGGCGACGGCAGCAAACACCTTGCCGCAGTCCGAGCCCAGCAACCTGAGCGCATCGTACAGCACCAGATCGCATAGGAAGTACGCCAGGTCATCGGCATGCTGAGCATCGAGACCGTCGCGCTGCCAGTCAGTCAGCACCGCGGAGTAAATCTTCACGTGCTCCAGCAGGCGCGTCTCGTCGTCGTAGCGCATAGCGTCCATGAGTGAGCCCTTGCGCGCCACACGGTAATCGTACAGCTTGTTCGAGATAAGCGCGGTCTTGTGCGAACGACCGTACACGGCAAAGTCGAAAACCTGGTCCTCGCCATACTTGACGGTTTCGTCGAACACGATCCCGTTGCCCAGCAAAAACTCACGCTTGCAGGCGGTGCGCCATGCAAAGGGGCGAGAAGCTTCCTTAAACAGCAGGTCAGAGCAATAGCCTTCAAACGACACATCACGCGGGCTCAGCACATAGTTAAGCCACGGATACCCCGCCTCCAGCGGATACGGATTCGCGCCAAAGGTCAAAACGTCGCAGTCCTCGCGCTCAAAGGTTTCGACGATCACGCGGCATGCATCGGGCGTAAACCGGTCGTCGGAATCCAAAAACGCGACGATAGGCGCCGTGGATGCGGCGATGCCTGCATTACGTGCACTCGACAGGCCGCCGTTCTCCTTATCGACCAGCGTAAAGCGCGCATCCTTTTCGCAATAGGCAGCCGCAATATCGCGTGAACCGTCCGGCGAGCCATCGTTGACTAACACGCCTTCCCAATCGGGCATGTCCTGCGCAAGCAGGGAGTCCAGGCACCAGGCCAGGCACTCCTCCACTTTGTAGATGGGAACGACAACAGAAATCTTGGGGGTAGCCATAGTCACTCGCTCCTACTGTGCTGCCGGAACGTCGTCAGGGTGCGGGTTGTCGCCGTAGGTGCGCTGATACATCAGCACGCGCCAGACCAGCGGTAGGCCGCCAATCTTAAAGTAATGCTTAAACGTATTGAGCTTGCCCGGCTTCTTAAAGTCAAAGCGCGAATCGATATAAGCACGGGGCGACTTGACCATCAGGCGCAAGTCGGTCTCGCCACGCGGATCAAACAGCGACAGGTCAAAGCGACCGGCATCCCAATCGGCCTTCAGCTCGGGTGAAGCCTTCTCCCAAAACTGCTCGCGCAGCTCATCGACCAGGCGCTCATCATTCCAACGGTACGTATCGACCTTCATGCGCATTAAAATGCCCTGAAGCTGAGCCTTGAGCTCGGGGCGCTCGTCCAAAAAACGTTGCATCTCGGCATATTCATCGCACACGCAAAACACCTTGTTGGGCGAATTAACAGAGCTCTTCTCGTTATCCTGGCGATAGCACAAAATTGGGTCAGCAATAAACGCGGCACGCTCGGCGCAAGCCCAAACCTTAAAGTTAAAGCCTGCGTCCTGATACGAGGCGCCCGGCGTGGGAAGGAACCGAATCTGATTGTCGTTGAGGAACTCGCGCCGATAGATAGCCGACCAAATGGAAGGTTTGCGATAGAAGATGCCCGGGCGATCGACGGGGCGATACGCGGCGCCCGTCATATACTCGTCGATAATCCTAAACAGCTCACGGCGCTCGCTGGGCGTAGACCAATACAGGTAAAAGTCGCCCTTCACCACATCGGCATGCTCGGCATCGGCCTTGGCGACCAGCTTTTGGAGTGAATCCTCAAACATAAAGTCATCGGATTCAAGGATGCCCACGTACTCACCGCGCGCCATCTCCAGGCCGCGGTTCATCGAGTCGCCGTAGCCGCTGTTGGCTTTATCGATCATCTTTACACGGGAGTCGCGCTCCATGTACTCGTGGATGATATCCGGCGAGCTATCGGTGGAGCCGTCGTTGATACAGATGATCTCGATGTCCTTGAGCGTCTGCGCCACGGCGGAATCGAGGCACTCGCGCAGGTAGCGCTCAACATTGCAGATGGGAACAAGCAGCGAAACTTTAGGGGTATCAGAGTTCTGCAAGAGAACCTCCTGTTGAATAGCGTGTAACAGGGTTATTTTAGCAGCCGAGTTGCGGCGGGCTGCAGCGCTTGGAATTAGATAAAGCGCTCCAGGCAGGCTTTGAGACCGCGAGTCGAAAGATAGAACAGCGTGGCATCTGCCATCGAAACGCCCGAGGTCGCTGCAACGAGCTTGTGGGCAACACGGCGAACGGCGACCTTAGCAGGCATATCCGCCCACTCCGTTCCCAAAAACGTCGTGAGGTCCATGTTGACGCGAGCCGCCACGCGATGGAAGTCATCGGAATCCAAGCGCGCCAAATCAAACACGATAAGGTCCAAGAACCAGGTGATCAGCTCGCCGGGACACAGGTCCAAAAGACCGTAGGCCGCCCAGTCCTCCAAGACCTCCTCGAGCATCCTCATGTGGGCGTCAAGCTTTTTGGCGCGAGCCTCGGCACTGTTGAACTCGTGCGTCGCCGATTCGCTCTCCATCACGTAGTGGTAGAACTTGTCCGGCATGACGACGGTCTTGTGGGCAAGCGCATAAGCCGCAAATTGGAAGACGACGTCCTCACCCAAAGCCAAGCCGGGGGCGAAGCGAATGCTTTCGCGATTGAGCAGCTCGCGCGAAAAAGCCGCACGGCAGGCATAGGGCTGCGCATTCGAATGGAACAGCAATTGGGGATCACGGGCGTCGAAGATACCAGCTTTGGAACTCATGAGTTGCTGGACGCGTTTGGGGGCAGCATCGGCAGGTTCACAGACGCCGCCAAAAACGGCAGCCTCGGCATCTGCAGACTCCATGGTATGCAGCACGCGCTCGATCGTCCGGGCATCGATGTAATCGTCGGCGTCCACAAAAAAGACGGTCTCGCCCTCGGCGGCATCGATACCGGCATTTCGAGCGCACGAAACGCCCGCGTTTTCCTGGTCAATCACCAGTACGCGATCGTCGGCCTGCGCGATCTGGCGCAACACGTTCAACGAATCATCGGTCGAACCGTCGTTGACGCAGACAACCTGAATCGAGCGCTCGGACTGGGCCAACAGCGAATCGAGGCATCGCTGAATCGAGCGCGCAGAGTTGTAAACGGGGACGACAATGGTAGCTTTAGGACACGAGGCCTCTCCCATGTCGACCTACCCCCTCAGCGATTCGATGAGGAAGGCAGCAACCACGCCTGGGCCTCCAACCGAGGCGTAATACTTAGCACGCCCCAAGGCACCATCCGTCGCAAAACTCGGATGCTCGTCAACCCAACCCTCAGGATCTTTGAGGATGGCAGCGAGATTTGCGCGCTTCCACGGCTTGAGGTCATCAAGCGAAAAGTCCCCGGCGTCCAAGGCCGCTTGGAACTCCTTGGCCATCTGAACCAGGAACTCCTTATAGAACTTGGGCGCCAGGCGCACGTAGTTCCACATGTACGAATCGTACTTAATGAGCTGGTTGAACTTGAGCATGCGCGCGACATCGCCGCTTGCGTGGCCGCGGGCATAATCCTCTCGAATCCAACGCTCAATCTCGGCATACTCGGTATTGACGCAAAAGACCTTAGCCGAAGAATTGACCGAAGAATTCTCGTTGTCCTGGCGATACGACAACACGGCATCATGCAGGTAAACAGCCTTTTCGGCGCACGCGATCACCTTAAAGGCGAATGACGTGTCCTGAAAGGATGCCCCCGGAGTCGGCAGGAACGTAATGCCGTTGCGCTCAAGGAAATCGCGACGGTACACGGCCGACCAAATCGACGGCTTTTGCTTAAAGAACTGCGTCGTATCGCTCGGGTGCACTGGCTTGCCGCAATCCTGAGGTCTAAACATCTCGTGCAGCGAGCGGCGCTCCTCGGGCTTAGACCAGTAAAAATCAAAGTTCGCCTTCGCAAAGTCGGCATTATTGCTATCGGCGGCCGAGACAAGCTTTTCGAGTGCGTCGGGCGCCATAAAGTCATCGGACTCCAAGATGCCAACGTACTTGCCACGCGCCATCTCCAGGCCGTGGTTCATCGAGTCGCCGTAGCCGCTGTTGGCCTTGTCGATCATCTTGACGCGCCCATCGCGCTCCATATACTCGCGGATTATCGCCGGCGAGCTGTCGGTCGACCCGTCGTTAATGCAGATGATCTCAATATCCTTGAGCGTCTGCGCCAGGGCGGAATCGAGACACTCGCGCAGGTAGCGCTGAACATTGTAAATGGGAATAAGCAGTGACAGAACAGGGCTGCCAGAGGCGTTAGTAGACAAATGTGCTCCTTAGGAAATACCTGTCGTTTCATGGTATCAAAGGGTCAGCGCGCCAGCGGGCGTTTATATAATCTATGGAGCTCGCAGAGGCAAACCGATAAGAAAGGACGTCATGCAGCCCAAAGCCGCACGCAACATACCCATCGAAGCGCTGCGTTTGGTCGCGGTCGCCGGCATCGCGGTGTTCCACACCTTTCAGTGGACCTTCCAAGCCGTCTGCGTCGGCGCCGTGGAATATGCCCCACTTGCGATGTTCCCCTACTCCGGCGCGCTCGGCTTTATCAACCTGCTGGGCTGCTGGGCCAACGAGGTCTTCTTTATGATCTCAGGCTATTTTCTCATCGCTTCGGCCGCGCGTGCTTGGGACGGTGGAGCAACGTGGAAGTCACAAATGCAGCGAATGGCGCAGCGCCTGGGCAAGGTTGTTATGCCCACCGCGTTTTATTGCCTCGTGGCGCTGGCGTGGTCCACGGTCGTCTCCCCCATTCCCGATGTTACCCTCAATACGCACTACTGGTACGCATTGGGCCTTGAGTTTATCTGGGTCTATGCCGCCACGGTCTTCATGGCGCCATGGTTTGGACTGGCCAAGAGCCGACTCTCCCAGAAGAACTACACGACGACGGTCATCGCCGTTGGCATCCTCGCATTTGTTGTTAACGGGTATTTAGCCGCCATGAGTGCGACAAGCGCCGGCGAGTTTTCTTGGCTCCAGAAGCTCATGAGTGCTACCACGTACGTAGTCGCGTTTTTGATCGGCGGGCTGCTCCGCGACGTTACCGATGTCATGAATTCGGACAGGGCGGGCGCCTTGGGCATACGCTCGCTCGTAACGGTTTTGGTGCTCACCATCATCCTGGAAGGAGCACTCTCCTTCACCGACAACCTCACGGCGATGACAATCCTCTCCTACAAATCGACCTCGCTGATCTCGTTTGCCCTCGCTGCCGCCTCCCTGCTCTTTGCGGCTACCCAACGCAGTGCCTCAGGCAATTCGCGGACTGCAGGTGCCATCGTCACCTTATCGACCGCCACGCTCGGTTTCTATGTGATGCAGTCGCTCACCAGTAGCCTGTGGCGTCCTGTCTTAAATACGTTGCTCGCAAACATACTGGTCAGCCAAAACAGCCCGGCAGCTATATGCATCGTCACGGGTACCGTCATTAGCATCGTCTTTGCCTTAGCGCTCCTCATCATCGACGCAGCTAGAAGCCTTATCGCTCGCAAGCTCAAGCGACAATAGACACGCTGCCGTAAGACGCTAAAGCCGCTACAGCCGTGGCAGGTTCCTGCGTTTTATTCAAAGCTTGCCGCCAAGGTGCGCCGACCCTTTACAATAGATGCCGTCCCAAGGACGTATTCGATAGCTTCCGTGCAGCGCATGCGCGCCGCGCGTGAAAGGATATATTGCCCCATGCCTTCAACCCTTCCCGCTCCCATCGATAAGCTCGCCATCGTCGTCGTTACGTACAAGCGTCAGGAACTCCTGGCCAACTTGTTCGACTCCATGACCGAGCTCACGGCAACGCCCTGGCGCATCGTGATTGTCGATAACGAGAATTCGCGCGAGACCGAGGCCATGTGCACCGCATTCAACGAGCGCCTGGCCAACCTATGGGGCATCGACACCGATCAGCCCGATTCACAGGGTAACACCGACCGTGTCATCTACGCCCCGCAGCTCGAAAACGGCGGCGGTGCGGGTGGCTTCTCCGCCGGCACCAAATGCGCCTACGACCTGGGCGCCCAGTGGTTCTGGGTCATGGACGACGACGTGCTCGTCATCCCCGAAGGTATCGAGCGTCTTGCCAAGTGGACCGACCGCTACGATGTCATCCAGGGTTCGCGCCTGGACTTTGACGGCGGCGCCTTCTTTTGGCAGTACCAGCTCATCCTCTCGCTCGGCATCCCCAACCCTGTCGCCAAGTGGGACTTGGGCCCCGAGGGCTACCGCGCCATGAACCAGCTGTGCTTTGAGGGCGGCATGTTCTCACGCCGCGTAGTCGACAAGATCGGCCTGCCCGATGCGCGCTTCTTTATCTACGGCGACGATGCCTGCTACGGCTACGTAGCCAGCCAACACTTCCCCGCCGCCGTGGTCGCCGACGTGGTGCTCAAGCGCGCCCGCGCCGTCTCTAACTGGGATATCGCCGGCAAGCGCCAGCTCAACTCTACGAGCGACACCAACCGTTACTACATCATGCGCAACCGCGGTTATCTGGCCCGCTACATGCAGATTTACGGCGACTATCACCCCGTGCTGTTCCGTCTGGGCAACGTCGCGACCTTCTGCAAGGAGTTCATTCGCCTGGCTGCGGTCGATAAGTGCTTTAAGACCGGTATTCCGGCGCTGCGCCGAGGCATGAAGGACGCCCGCAAGATCGTCAAGGATCCCAACTGGAAGCCCATGCCGCCCCTGAAGGACGCGGAGTAACGGAAGCCGGAAACACCTCGGCGCTTAAAGCAGCTGGCACACCGTAGCCACATGCTGCCCATCAAAACCGAACCCCCAGCGCATGCGACCCACGCCGGGGCGCGGTACACGGATTTCGTCGATGCCGCCGCGCTCTATGTCGAGTAGCGACTGCACGGCCAGCAATTCCAGGCCCAACGCATCCACATCGGGGTCATACATCAAGTTAATCGTTATCAGCGGGCGCTCGTCCAGCATGCCAATCGTGTCTGCTACGTCGAACACAGCACCCGTAGGGAAAACCTGGATGTCCCAGCGACCCGCGCCACACTTTCGCCTCGAGGCAGGATTGGCATAGCCCGGCAAGCCAAAGCAGAGCCCCTGCAAGAGCAGATGATATGGCAGCGGCGTATCTAGGTCGGTCTCACCGATTCCCGCATCACCCAGGATGCGGCTTAGCGCCCGCCTCACCGCATCCTCATCCCCACGGCACAGCCCGTCGCGAAACGCATCGACGTCTCGAATGTCTTCGGCAGCGCACTCAAACCACTCAACAATCACTAGACGCAAGGCCTGTCGAAGCTCGTTATTGGGCAATCGCAAAGCACGGAGGCGATCGCCATGCTCTGGCTCCTCAGTCATATCCGTCGTAAGAAAACCGGACAGATATAGCGCTGTCCACATGCCATCGTCAGGCGAGACATCTGGCTCTGCAGTGCCCAAACAAAGCGGGACCTCAGCGCACCCATGGGCCTCGAGCAAATCAAAGAAGACCGAAAGGCGGTCGAGATTCCACCCGGCAACTACCCTACTCAGGCAATCGGCATATCCATACAGATCGGCACGCACAGGCGCCGTGCAGCCTCGGTCCAGAAAACCGATCACACGCTCTGGACTCGAGCAATAGGCCCTGCCAAACCGATACCCCTCGAGCCATTCACGCGCATCATCAAGGTATTCCTCGCGCCCAGCATGATTCAACAGAGCCTGGACCTCGGCATCCGAAAAGCCGAACCAACGGTCACACCAGGTCGAAAGCGGCGTCGTCAGACAATACGAGCAGCCATGCAAAGAAAGCGCCACTTCAGCAGGACGGGGACACTCCCCCATCAGACACGTCAGCCGCAACGAATCGCCCGCAGTGGCAATGGCCTCGAAAAGCACGCGATCAAATAGATCCGCCGAATCGGCGCCGGAAGCGCCCCTCGCGCTCGCACGGCCCAACCACGCCGCGTCGTACCCATCAACGAGCAATACAACCTGCTCATCGCAGGCCATCTCCAGCAGCTCTATGAGCACACCGAGCACCGAGTCAACCTCGTCCGCGCTCGCCACGCCGCGCGCGACGCGTTCGATGTGACGCACCTTATCTCGAGCTAAATCCGGAGCCCCCAAGAGCGCCAACAAGCGAGCGCACTCGCCCGAAAGGACATCGCGCACGACGCCGGCAACAGCGGGGCCACGCCTCGTAGCGCCAGAAAAGTCCAGCGATATCACCGGATAGCAAGCATACTCATCCCGATAACGCCCGCCGTCTGCATCCCAAATCTGAGCATCGGCAAACGAGCTCCGACCGGCGCGACCGACCGCAGGACGCTCCAGAAAAGCCCTGAGCATCGACAAGTTCATGCTCTTGCCAAAACCCTCGGGTCGACAGCACACCACAACGGACGCGTCGCAGTCCAACGCATCGGCAATAAACATGGTCTTGTCGACCAGCGTGCAGCAACCAAGAGCCTCCGCATAGTCGTGCATGCCAATGGGCAAAACTGCATCGTCGACACAGCCAATCAAACGCACGTCAAAGCCGGCAGCACAACCATTATTTGCCTGTTCAGACACCAAAACGTTCCCCCTAAATCGCAGCACGACGCCAATTGTAATGACCGCATCGCATGTACCGATGTCACCGCGCAAACATATCGGGCAACGGTAGCAACAAGAGGCGTGAGGGGGCACAACCAATCGTTGCACAACAAAACGGGGCCCGACGCATTCGCACCGGACCCCGTCCCGATTCTTTAGTTATCTGGCAACCGAGAGGCTACTCCTCCGAGCCGTCCTCCCCAGAAGCCTTCTTCTGCTGATCGAGCTTATGCTTACCACTTACGATAGACGTAGCGCCCAGTGTGGCCAAGCTCGCGCTGGCAAGGCTCGCCATCACAATCAGATCGCCCGTCTTGGGCATGTTGCCGCCCGAGGACTTGGTAGCTGTAGTCGTCGTGGTCGTGGTGGTCACCGTTTTGGAGTCATTTTGCTCCTGATTCTGGTTGTCAGCACCGCTCTTGTCGTCGTCTTCGGACTGTTTCTTTTCGTCCTCGGTCTTTTTCTTTTCGCCCTCGGTTTTGCTCTTGTCCTTCTTCTGAGCGGATTTGTCGTCCTTCTCCTCAGAGCTAGAACCCTTATCGGATTCGGTCTTCTCGGAAGCCTTGTCCTTGGAGTCGCCCTTTGCGGCTTCGGTCTTTTCCGTGGAAGCCTGATCAGAGTTGTCCTTGTTCTGGGCCGAGCCGTTATTGACGCCAGCCATCAGCGAAGAACCCAGCGTAGAACCAAGCTGCTCGGAGAAAGAAGGCTTCTTGTCCGGCGAAGCAACGGGAGCGTCCGGCGCTTTATTCGAGTCGTCCTTGGAAGCATCGGAATCAGGGGTTGCGTCAGAGCCGGAGCCGTTGTTAGAGCCGGTGTCAACGGACGAATCGCTCGAGCCGGTAGATGAGTTAGAGGTGTCAGCGCCGGTCGAACCAGAAGCGTCGCTGTCCGTATTGCCGGCAGAGCTTGAAGGCGAATCGCCCGCAGCAGAGCCGTTCGAATCGGAGCCGTTCGAGGTAGAGCCGTCGTTGGTAGTGCCAACAGCAGAGCCATTACCGTCAGCATCGGTCGAGGGCGCATCCATCCTGTCATCGTTGGCATCGTCACTCGAGTCGTCATTCGAATCAGGTGTCGGCGAGGGTGCCGGTGTGGGCTCGGGCTGCACGGGCGTCGCGGCGGCAGCCTCGTCCTCAGCGATATAAACCAAGCAGTCCTTTAGCTCGTTGCGGTAGCGGTTCTTCCAGCCTTCATGATACTGGGGCTGGTTCGAATACTTGGTCGCCACGTTGTTAACCACGCTGTTGGAAAGCGCCGTCACAAACTCGCGATCGGACATATCGTTGGAAAGATTCGCCCAGCGGAAAAAGTCCCTGCAACCACCGGTGCCGCACATGTTGGTAATGCTCCACACCATGCCCTTGACGCAGTCGGCGCGGCCCGAAATATCAATACCCAGGCCGCTCTTGAGCCACGCCTCGGTCACCGCATAGTACGAGTTGTACGCATAGGCATCTTGAAGTGCTGAGAACTCAACAGGATCGGTGTTGTAAGCACCCTGGAAAGCCTCCTGCGCGATACGGCCCAGCTCGGTGAGCTGACCGTTCTCGGACATGGGATTGTTCGCGTTGGAAATCTCGCTGCCGCGATCAATCGCATCCTTGAGCATGCTGTATTTTTCGGGGTTGTAGTTGTAGACCTGCTTCATAAACGGAATGAGCGACCAACGACGGTCGAACTGGTAATAACCCAGCGCGTTATAGCCGTCACCGTACGAAAAGCCCTGGTTGTAGTTGCCATGGCTCTCGTACTTGGTAAAGTACTTCATCTCGGGAGTCACGTTGACAAACGAAACGCCCTGGACCGACCTCAGCACGCCCGAGAAGGACTGCTGGGTGTAGAGACCCTTATCGATATCGGTGGCATCCGAGGCAACGCCCGGCGTGGGCTCCTCGGCAGCGGCGGGTGCCGGCGCGGAAATGGCGCCAAACGAAAGCGCCAGCGTCAGGCCCGCGACAATAGCAGAATGCTTGGGCTGCATAAGATCCTCCCTGCATTGGTATAGTTAAAGTGCAGTTTGCAAAGATAAGAGTAAGTATTGCAGCTCGCCCGTTGTTGCACAACAACCCCTCGGTAAACGGCAACAACCCTCCGCGAAATCTTAAGGAATTGCGCTCAACCTACAGCTTAATGTCAAAGTTGATTTCGGGGACGGCGGCCAGGTCGGCCAACGTCACGCCGTCGACGTACTTTTCGATCACGTCGTCCAGGCCGCGCCAGAACTTGACGGTCGAGCACAAATCGCTACGGGCGCAGCTGTTGTCGATGCCATCGCACGCCACCGGAGCCGTGCTGCCCTCGACGGCGCGCAGGATGTCGCCGGCACGCACCTCGGCTGGATCCTTGGCCATCATGTAGCCGCCGCCCTTGCCGCGCACGCTCTTAAGCAGGCCCGCCTTCATAAGCGGACGAACCAGCTGCTCCAAATACTTTTGTGAGATATGCTCGCGGTCGGCAACCTCGCGCAGGGCAATCTTGCCCTCGGCGTCGCCCAGCGCCGCGATATAGATCATCAGCCGGAGGGCATAGCGGCCCTTGGAAGAAATGAGCATACCTACCCTCTCATCGTTACCGGGACAAAATACCAGGCTTGTTTGTCCCAAATCTTAAGTAAGTGGGACAAACAAGCCTTGTTATTTTGTCCCACATCTAGAAAAGTCGAGTGGATTAGTCGGGTTTTCCCTTGACTAACGCCGAACCCATAGTAACTTTATTCCGAGAAGATTCCTAGGGTTTAGTACACCTATGAGTACACTATATACAGAGAGGGACAGCATGAGCGCAAATCCGCTGCTTTCCATCGAAGGTCTGACCGCCTCCGTGGACGAGAAGACCATCCTCCACAACGTCAACCTCAACGTCGCCGCCGGCGAGACCCACGTTCTGATGGGACCCAACGGCGCCGGCAAGTCCACCCTCGGCCACCTGGTCATGGGCGACCCCGTCTACACGGTCAACGACGGCCGTATCGTCTTTGACGGCCAGGACATCACCGAGCTCAGCACCGACAAGCGTTCGCGCGCCGGCCTGTTCCTGAGCTTCCAGGCCCCGGTCGAGATCCCAGGCGTGCCGCTGTCGAGCTTTTTGCGTGCCAGTATCGCCGGCCGTCCCGGCCTGGAGATGAAGGGCAAGGAATTCCGCCGTCGCGTCAAGGAGCTCGCGGCCGAGCTCAACATGGACACCGCCTACCTCAACCGTGAGCTGGGCGTGGGCTTCTCGGGCGGCGAGAAGAAGAAGGTCGAGATGCTCCAGCTTTTGCTGTTGCAGCCCAAGCTCGCCATCTTGGACGAGACTGACTCCGGCCTGGACGTCGACGCCCTTTCCACCGTCAGCCATGGCATGGACGCCTACCGCAAGAGCTGCGACGGCTCCATGCTCATCATCACGCACAACACGCGCATCCTGGAGCACCTGGATGTCGACCGCGTCCACGTTATGGTCAAGGGCCACATCGTACGCGAGGACGACGCCTCGCTCATCCCCTGGATCGACAAGAACGGCTTTGAGACCTTCGAGCGCGAGGCCGCCGAGCAGCGCGCCCAGGCCGAGTCCGCCGCCGCCGAGCAGCAGGCGTAAAGGGGCGACGCAATGACCAAGAACCGCACCGAGGTCGCGGACATCGACCGCAGCCTCTACGACTTCACCTATGGCGAGGAGGGATTCGAGCGCCTCGACGCCGGTATCACGCCCGACATCGTGCGCGAGATCAGCGCCAAAAAGGACGAGCCGCAGTGGATGCTCGACCTGCGTCTCAAGTCCCTCGAGATCTTCAATCGTTTTCCCGACCCGACGTGGGGCCCCTCCATCGAGGGCCTGGACATGGATAACATCGTCACCTACGTCAAGCCCAACACCGACCAAAAGCACGACTGGGAGTCGGTGCCTGACGACATCAAGAACACCTTTGAGCGCCTGGGCATCCCCGAGGCCGAGCGCAGCTACCTGGCAGGCGTCGGCGCGCAGTACGACTCCGAGCTCGTCTACCACAACATGCAGGACACCGCCTCCAAGATGGGCATCGTCTACTCCGGCATCGAGGAGGCCCTGCACGACCCGCAGTGGGAGCCGCTCATCCACGAGAAGTTTATGACGCTCATCCCGCCCACCGACCACAAGTTTGCGGCCCTGCACGGCGCCGTATGGTCGGGCGGCTCGTTTGTCTACGTGCCCAAGGGCACCAAGTTGGACTTCCCGCTGCAGAGCTACTTCCGCCTTAACGCCAAGGGCGCCGGCCAGTTTGAGCACACGCTTATCATCGTCGAGGACGACGCTGACCTGCACTTTATCGAGGGCTGCTCCGCGCCCAAGTACAACGTAGCCAACCTCCACGCCGGCGCCGTCGAGCTCTTTGTGGGCAAGCGCGCCCACCTGCGCTACTCGACCATCGAGAACTGGTCCAAGAACATGTACAACCTCAACACCAAGCGTGCGCGCGTGGACGAGGATGGCGACATCGAGTGGATCAGCGGCTCCTTCGGCAGCCACGTGGGCTACCTCTACCCCATGAGCGTGCTCAACGGACGCCGCGCCCGCTCGAGCTTTACCGGCATTACCTTTGCCGGCGCCGGCCAGAACCTAGATACCGGCTGCAAGGTCGTGCTCAACGCGCCCGATACCTCGGCAACCGTCGAGACCAAGGGCATCTCCAAGAGCGGCGGCATCCAGACCTTCCGCAGCTCCATCGTGGCCACGCCCAAGGCCGAGGGCTCCAAGGCAACCGTGAGCTGCCAGTCGCTGATGCTCGACGACCAGAGCCGCTCCGACACTATTCCGGCCATGGACATCCGCGCCAAGAACGTCGACATCGGCCACGAGGCCACCATCGGCCGCATCGGCGACGATAAGGTGTTCTACCTGATGAGCCGCGGTATCTCGGAGGAAGAAGCCCGTACCATGATCGTCAACGGCTTTGCCAACCCGGTCTCCAAGGAGCTGCCGCTGGAGTACGCCGTCGAGATGAACAACCTGATCAAGCTCGAGATGGAAGGAGCGATCGGATAATGAAACAGGAAACCAACACCGCTGCTACCACGCTCGAGCAGGTCAACGCGATGCCGGCTGCCACTTGGGGCTGGCTGAAGATGAATCAGACCAAGCTCGAGCTCTCTGACGAGCTTGCCGCCGCTCCCACCGAGACCATTGAGGTCGAGGGCTTGGACGAGCAGTTTACCGGCGTGGCAGACGCGTTCGACGCCGCCATGGACGCCATGGCCGAGCGCTTCCCCGAGCGCCGTGCCTCCGCCCCCGGTGATGCCGCCGACCGCGCCCGCATCACGCCCGAGACCGAGCTCGACGTGCCCGCAACCTCCGTCTACCAGGCCAGCGCCATTAAGCTCGAGGAAGAGCTCTCCCCTGCTGAGGCCTTCGAAACCGGCATGGGCGAGGCTGCCTACACCTACTTGGCCGACCACGCCACCAAGCGCATCGTCATCGATGTGCCCGCATACAAGCACGCCACGGTTACCGTGCGTGTGAGCGGTGTCGATGCAGCCGCGGCCATCGCCGCCATCGACGTCGTCGCCCGTCCGCAGGCAACACTCGATCTGCGCATAGCCCTGGACTCCCCCGTCAACGGCCAGGGCGTCGTGGGCTCTGTGCTACGCGTGTGCGCTTACGAGTACGCCACCGTCAACGTAACCTGCACGCAGACGCTCGACGATAGCTGGATCGCACTCGACGACACCGGCCTGTTCCTGGACGAGGGCGCGCGCGTCAACGTGCAGCACACCGTCCTGGGCGCTGGCGCCAGCGCCACCGGCCTTGCCGGCGACCTGCTAGGCGATACCGCCAAGGTCACCATCGATACTGACTACCTAGGCGCCCGCGAGCAGGTGCGCGACTTTAATTACGAGCTGCGCCACCGCGGCCGCAAGACCGAGTGCGAGATCGACGCCAACGGCGTGCTGACCGGCACATCCAAGAAGGTCTACCGCGGCACCATCGACCTCGTGCACGGTTGCAAGGGCGCAACCGGCACCGAGCGCGAGACGGTGCTTTTGGCCAACAAGGGCGTCGACAACAAGACCGTTCCCGTCATTCTCTGCGACGAGGACGACGTCGCCGGCAACCACGGCGCCACCATCGGCCACGTCCGCGACGAGCAGCTGTTCTACCTCGCCTGCCGCGGCCTTGACCAAAACGCCGCCGAGGATCTGTTCATCCGCGCCAAGCTGGAGGATGCCGCGCTTTCCGCCACCGATGAGCGCACCCGCGCCGCCGTCGTCCGCCTGGGCAACAACCTGATCGATAACTTTGAAGAGGAGCTCGCATGATCGATACCGAGCACGTAAAATGCGATACCTGCACCGCCCCCGAGCCCATGGAGCTCGACGCCAGCGACGAGGCTTCGCGCGGTTGGCCCACCGTGGACATAGAGACTAATCCCTACAAGGCGCAGTTCCCGCTCTTCCAGCAGCACCCCGAGATCGCCTTCCTCGATAGTGCCGCCACCGCGCAGCGCCCCGCCTGTGTGCTCGACGCCGAGCGCGATTTCTACCAGCGCATGAACGCCAACCCGCTGCGCGGCCTGTACTCATTGTCCGTCGAGGCCACCGATGCCATCGCCAAGGTCCGCCAGCAGATTGCCGACCTCATCGGCGCCGCCCAGGCCAATGAGGTCGTCTTCACCCGCAACACCAGCGAGTCGCTCAACCTGGTCGCCAAGAGCTTTGCGCCCACAGTGCTCGAACCGGGCGACGAGGTCGTCATCACCATCATGGAGCACCACTCCAACCTAATCCCGTGGCAGCAGGTCTGCCGCGAGACCGGCGCCAAGCTCGTCTACCTCTATCCCACCAAGACCGGCCAGCTCACCACCGAGGAGGTTCTGGCCAAGGTGGGTCCCAAGACCAAGATTCTGGCCGTGGGTCAGGTCTCCAACGTGTTAGGCGTCGAGAACCCAGTCAAGAACCTCGGCAAGCTCGTGCACAAGTACGGCGGCTATCTGGTCGTCGACGGCGCGCAGTCGCTGCCGCACATGCCGGTCGATGTGGCCGATCTGGGCGCCGATTTCTTTGCCTTTAGCGCGCACAAGGCCATGGGCCCCATGGGCATCGGCGTCCTGTGGGGCAAGATGGACCTGCTCAACGCCATGCCGCCCATGCTCACCGGCGGCGAAATGATCGATTCGGTCACCGAGCAGGACGCCGTCTGGGCGCCCGTCCCCGAGAAGTTCGAGGCAGGCACGCAGGACGCCGCCGGCATCTTCGCCACGGGCGCCGCTCTCGACTACCTCGTCAACACGGTTGGCTACGAAAACATCCAGTCACGCGAGCAGGCACTCGTCCACTACCTTATGGGCGAGCTCATGCAGCTCGACTTTGTCCAGATCATCGGCTCCATCTACTGGGACAACCACCACGGCGTCGTGAGCTTTAACGTCAAGGGCATCCACCCGCACGACGTCGCGAGCATCATGGACATGGACGGCGTCTGCATCCGCGCCGGCCACCACTGCGCGCAGCCGCTGCTTACCTGGCTGGGTGTCGAAAACCTTGCTTGCTGCCGCGCCAGCGTGGCCTTCTACAACGACAAGGCCGACATCGACAAGTTCATCGCCGGCCTGCATCACGTTTGGAGCACGTTCAATGGGTAATCTGTACACCTCCACCACATTTATGGAGCACAACTCGCACCCCGACTATAAGTACGAGATGGATGCTCCCACGCACGAGCACGACGGCATCAACCCCAGCTGCGGCGACGAGCTCACCTTGCAGCTGCGCGTCGAGAACGGCGTGATCGAGGAGGCCTCCTTTACCGGCCACGGCTGCGCCATCAGTCAGGCCAGTGCCGACATCATGGCCGACCTCATCACCGGCGAGACCGTCGAGGAAGCTCACCGCCTGGCAGAGCTCTTCCTCGCCATGATCCGCGGCGAGCAGCTCTCCGAGGAGGACTTGGAAGACCTGGACGAAGCCGCCCAGCTCCAGGACATCTCGCACATGCCCGCCCGCGTCAAATGCGCCGAGCTCGCCTGGCGCACCCTCGACGGCATGCTCACGGGACAAAATAATCAGTAGCATTTGTCCCAAATCACAAGAAATTTTTTGGCCGAATCGCTTGACTAAGAGTGGTTCGGCCATTTTCTATTCCGAGAGCTCAGCCTGTGCCTTCACCCGCGCATAAGCGCGCACGATACGAGATACGGTACTCTTGCTGATTCCCGTATACCGTTCGACCTCGCGCACCGTGTAGCCGCCATCGTGCAGAGCGAAAATGATTCTGTCTCGCCGCGAGGGCGCAACGGTCTTGAGTTCGTTGAGCGGCACGCCCAGGCGCTTCGCCATCTTGTCGGCAAAGGCGTGGCGTTCCCACTCCGTCTCTTTCATATCGCACAGCGCTGACTCACTGCCGGCGGGCGTCGAAAGCGAATAGGCAATAAAGCCCTCGGCAGAGCCAAAAAGCTCAAGCACGCAAGAAGGATCAGAAAATCCCCTCGCGGCATCGGCCACATCACCGTCGTAAGCGCGTAGATGTTCCGGAAAGCTGCTCCAGGGATAACGCTCGATTAGGCTAACGCCCACCTCCTGCGGATCGGCGTGTACAGAGCGAATAGCCTCCATCACCTGCCAGTCGGTATCGAGCGAGCGCCGGTCAAAACGGTTCTGGAACAGATGCCCGGAGCGTCCGGTACGCTTGTTGAACCGACGAGCGTACGTCAAAAGCAGTCGGTGCATCGCCGCGCTCATCGTGTCCTCATAATCCGAGAGTACCAGATCCACGTGGTCGTTCATAAGGCACCACGCAACGACCGTCACGCCCTCCTCGCGGCAGCACTCGCGCATCAGCTCCAAAAACTCCCACCGGTCTTCATCGCCCTCAAAGATGAACTGCTTGTCCGTACCGCGGGCACAGACATAGTAAAAGCCGGTAACCGTTCTCCAAACGCGCTGCATGGCGCTCCCTTCGCCGGGATCTGCTTGCCATCCAATACAGCACGATTGAAGCGTGCCATCAAAACATTCACGCAAAACAATACACTCGCGCGGCCAAAGGCAGTAATCAGGCGGCGAACGGCATCGTTGCAACAGGTCAACCCCCGCAATGCTTACAAGAGCTGACCAATAGCTTGCCCAAGACGGACCCCCTCTACGGAAGTTCACGACCACAGAACATAGGGTTAAACCGTTTCAATTAAAACTTCCGGACTTCTCGCTACGAAAACTGAGCCGTTCGCCGAATATTCCGTGCATTTCGCGGTATTATAGGGGCTGCATGTCATGTCCCTTTCGAAGGGTCGCCCGGCAATCGCCAGCCACGGCCCCCAGACGGGACGCCAACACGATAGAGAGGAGAGGCATGCAGTACTCACAGGAAGTGGAGAACATGTGCCCCGTTGCCAAGGGTGCATACCACGGCCCCGCACCCATCCCCGAGGAGGGCAAGTGGGTCCAGGCTAAGGAGATTTCCGACATCTCCGGTCTTACGCACGGTGTGGGTTGGTGCGCACCTCAGCAGGGCGCCTGCAAGCTCACGCTGAACGTCAAGGACGGCATCATCGAGGAGGCCCTCGTTGAGACCATCGGCTGCTCGGGCATGACCCACTCTGCCGCCATGGCTTCCGAGATCCTTCCCGGTAAGACCATCCTCGAGGCCCTCAACACCGACCTCGTCTGCGACGCCATCAACGTTGCTATGCGCGAGATCTTCCTGCAGATCGTTTACGGCCGCAGCCAGACCGCGTTCTCCGAGGGCGGCCTGCCCGTGGGCGCCTCCCTCGACGACCTCGGCAAGGGCCTTCGCTCTCAGGTCGGCACCATGTTCGGCACCAAGGCCAAGGGCGCTCGTTACCTCGAGCTCGCTCAGGGCTACGTCACCCGCATGGCTCTCAATGACAAGAACGAGATCATCGCATTCGAGTTCCTGAACCTCGGCAAGTTCACCGACGCCGTCAAGGCCGGCAAGACCCCCGAGGAGGCCATCGCTGGCGCTATGGGCCACTATGGTCAGTGGGAGAACGCTGCCAAGTACATCGACCCGCGCACCGACGAGGAGACTCACTCCGTCGCCAGCGTGTTCCCGGTTCACGAGTAGAAAGGGAGGGAAATAACTATGACTGTTACGTTCGAAGGTTACGAGCGCCGCGCTGACAAGATCAACAAGTGCCTCGCCGACAACGGCATCGCCTCCCTCGAGGAAGCTCTGCAGATCTGCACCGACAAGGGCTTCAACCCGCGTGAGATCGTCAACAACACCCAGTCCATCGCCTTCCAGAACGCCGAGTGGGCCTACACCCTCGGTTGCGCTCTCGCTGTCAAGCGTGGCGCCAAGTCCGCTTCTGAGGCTGCCGCCATCATCGGCGAGGGCATCCAGGCCTTCACCGTTCCCGGCTCCGTCGCCGAGGACCGCAAGGTCGGTCTGGGCCACGGCAACCTGGGCGCTATGCTGCTCTCCGACGACACCGAGTGCTTCGCCTTCCTGGCCGGTCACGAGTCCTTCGCTGCCGCTGAGGGTGCTATCGGCCTGGCTCTGAACGCCAACAAGGCTCGCAAGAAGCCGCTGCGCGTCATCCTCAACGGTCTGGGCAAGGACGCTGCTCAGATCATCGCCCGCATCAACGGCTTCACCTACGTGAAGACCCAGTTCGACTACTTCACGGGCGAGCTCAAGGTCGTCGAGACCATCCCCTACTCCGATGGTCCCCGCGCCGCCGTCAACTGCTACGGCGCCGACGACGTCCGCGAGGGCGTTGCCATCATGTGGCACGAGAACGTCGACATCTCGATCACCGGTAACTCCACCAACCCCACGCGCTTCCAGCACCCCGTCGCTGGCACCTACAAGAAGGAGCGCCTCGAGGCTGGCAAGAAGTACTTCTCCGTCGCTTCTGGTGGCGGCACTGGCCGTACCCTGCACCCGGACAACATGGGCGCCGGCCCTGCCTCTTACGGCATGACCGACACCATGGGCCGCATGCACTCCGACGCCCAGTTCGCCGGTTCTTCCTCCGTGCCTGCGCACGTCGACATGATGGGTCTCATCGGCATGGGCAACAACCCCATGGTCGGTGCCACCGTCGCCTGCGCTGTCGCCGTCGAGGAGGCCCTCAAGGCCTAATCGCGCCCGCGCGATGCTCATATAGTTGAGCTTTGGAGCCGCTACCCACCCGGGTAGCGGCTCTTTTTGTTTGCGCTGGCGCAGGGTAGCTAATGCCGATATATCAGCTGGGGCGAAATGCAAGATGTGATGAGATGGAGCGTCAGAGCGTCCATGACGCCCACCTGCCATATTTGCCCTTTACCGATTTGCCGGGTCTTTGCGGCCCCATTGCCGATCACCCGTGCGACAATGCGCCGGACGAGAAAGGAATCCGATGGAATCGACTGATGTACTGGTAATTGGATCTGGCATTGCGGGCCTTTGTGCCGCCATCGAAGCGGCACGCACGGGTGCAACCGTCACTGTGGCAAGCGCCGGCAAGACCATGAGTGGATCGAGCTTCTTCCCGGGTACCTGGGGCCTCGGCCTCATCGGTCCCGTCGACGAAGACGACGAGCAGGACCTCATCGACACCATCCTGGCCGTCGGCGGCGGCGTTGCCGACCCCGAACTCGTCCAAACGTTCGTCCACGGCATTCCCCAAGCGATTGACTGGCTCGAGCAAGACCTGGGCGTTGAGCTCCAGCGTCCGCAAAGCGCCAAGAGTGCTCAACAAAAGCAATTTATCCCCTGCTTTGACCACAAGACGCGCATGTGGCGCGGCCTCACCCGCAAGCCCCTTGAGGACGCTCTGACGACCTGGATCGAGTCGCTCGGCATTCGCCTGCTCCCCCGCCATGAGCTTATCGACCTTGTTGAGGACACGAACGGCAGAATAACCGGAACCGTACTCTACGACCTTACCGAAAATCGAATCGTGCCCTTTGCTGCCAAGGCCACGATCATCGCAGCCGGTGGCACAGGCGGCCTGTTCGAGCGCAGCCTTACGTCGGCTGATGTGCTCAGCTCCTCGCAGGCCATCGCACTGGCGCACGGCGCAACACTTACTAATATAGAGTTCATGCAGATGATGCCTGGCTTCATCGAGCCCAGGCGTAACTTGGTCTTCAACGAGAAAACCTGGCGCTACGTGCATGTAGACCAGCCGGTAGATATTGCCGACGACAAGCTGGACGACCTGCTCGAGCAGCGCTCTGGATATGGTCCCTTCACGTCACGCTTGGCCTCCCGCGCTATCGATCTCGTCATCGAACAGGCAGGTGCCGAAGGCCTGGCACTCCACTACGACTTCCCCCGCGAGGATGTCCCAGAGTTTGTGCAGACCTTTGCCACCTGGCTGCAAGACGAGCACGGCATCGCGCCGACCGACGAGATGCGCGTTGCGATGTATGCCCACGCCGCTAACGGCGGCATCAAGATCGATAAGACCGCGCACACGGGCGTTGAGGGCCTCTACGCTTGCGGCGAGGCGACAGGCGGCATGCACGGCGCCGACCGCATTGGTGGCTTGTCAAGCGCCAACGGCATCGTATTCGGACGTATCGCGGGCGCATCGGCAGCCCTCACAGCGCAGAAAGAGCCTGAAGCGGCCCTGAAGACGGATATCACCCTCTCCCAGTACGGCATTGCCACAACAGATGCCGATCGCCTGACACACAGCCTTAGGCACACGATGAGCACCTATTGCATGATCAACAGGACCGAAACAGGCCTATCCGAGGCCCTGCAACAGCTTGAAAGCCTGCAAGACAAGGCCATGGCGCTGAGCAAGCCGCATGCCGATGACAGCGAGATCGCAGCCCTCGCCCGCCTGCAATCGCAGATTCGACTAGCACAGGAAATGGTCAAAGCCATGCGCAAGCGAACTGAAAGCTTAGGTTCGCACTATCGAGCAGACTAAGCCGAGCACCCCTCCAGAGCAGAACACAACTTCTCGATATTAATGGGTCCCGTGAGCTCAAAGCGACACAGGGCCCATTCGTGTCCGCGCGGGCAAATATACTCATTCTGAATACGGAGTCGACATAGTCCACGTAGACAAACGAACAGAAAGGAAGAGATATGGACAGCAGGGATATCGAGAAATGGCGTGTCGAACTTGACAGCTACGCCCATGTAGAAGACGGCGTTGAGTATTGGCTCGCACGCGATTTAATGGAACCCCTCGGATACACCCAATGGCGTAATTTTGAGACTGCAGTTAAGAGATCCATGGCATCGTGTGACACCAATAAAATGCCTGTTGCCGCCCATTTTGCTGAGGCCAGCAAAATGGTAGATGCCGGCATCGCCAAACGAGCCGTAAAAGACTACAAGCTGACGCGCTACGCATGCTATTTAATCGCCCAAAACGGAGACCCAAACAAGCCCGAAATCGCACTCGCACAGGCGTACTTCGCCGTGCAGACACGGCGTCAGGAGCTCATAGAGCAGCGCTTCGCAGAGATTCAGCGCTTGCAGGCGCGCCACTCGCTATCCGATTCAGAGAAACAGCTCTCGGGCATTGCGTTCAAACGAGGCGTGGACTCCAAAGGATTCGCGATCATCAAGTCGAAGGGCGATGAGGCGTTATTCGGCGGCAGAAGCACGGCGGACATGAAGCGGCAGCTTGGTGTGCCCAAGAGTGCTGCATTGGCGGACAAGCTAGCCGATGTTCTCATCAAAGCAAAGGACCTCACGAACTCGATGACGGCCTTCAACGCCGAGGAACACGACTTGTACGGTCTGGACCAGATCAAACAAGAACACGTCGAGAACAACACGAGCGTGCGTGGCAGCCTCATCGACCGCGGAATTGTTCCCGAGAACCTACCGCCTGCCGAGGATACAAAAAAGCTCGAGCGTCGCGTGAAGGCAGACGAGAAGAAACTCAAGGAGGGTACTGACGGTTTCACCGATCCCCAGGGTAGACTCAATCTGTGAAAGCGGCCGCGCCCTTTCGGGTTCGACCCCATGCGAGGTCAACAAAAAAAGCGACCAGCCTGAGCCAGTCGCTTTAACGATCTTTGGGTGGGCCGTCAGGGGGTCAGCCTGCTGCGCAGGTGGCCGCTGCGGCGCCAAGGCGCCTTGCGCGCTGCACTAGCAAACGCTTACGCGTTTTCTCAGCTCCGCGCCCTTTCGGGTTCGACCCCATGCGAGCTCAACAAAAAAAGACGGCCAACTTTCGTTGACCGTCTTAACATGCTTTGGTGGGCCGTCAGGGGGTCGAACCCTGGACCTTGGGATTAAGAGTCCCCTGCTCTACCAACTGAGCTAACGACCCGATATCAACACAAAGCAAGAACTGGGGTGGGTAAAGGGACTCGAACCCTCGACCTACGGGACCACAACCCGTCGCTCTAGCCAACTGAGCTACACCCACCGTGTCCTGTGCGCTTCGCGCTCGACTATTATTGCAAGGAACGCCACACGATGCAAGCCCCAATTTTCAAGAATTTTGAAAAGAGTTTTTCGAGACCATTTCGAACAAATCCCACCGGTTTCATAGGAGTAAACTTGCCCCACTGCAAATCCTCGAAAGGACCGTCATGAAAGAACTCTCCAACCGCACGGCAACGTTTACCGATTCGGTCATCCGCCGCATGACACGCATCTCCAATAAGTACGGCGCTGTCAATCTCTCGCAGGGCTTCCCCGACTTCGATCCCCCGGCGCAGCTGCTCGATAGCCTCAGCGCCATCGCCAGCGACCCCAAGCCGCTCTATCACCAGTACTCCATTACCTGGGGCTCCCAGGCCATGCGCGAGGCGCTCGCCGCCAAACAGGAGCACTTTATGGGCATGCCGGTAAACCCCAACGAGAACATCGTGGTCACCTGCGGCTCCACCGAGGCCATGATGGCCGCCATGATGACGGTTACGAACCCCGGAGACAAGGTCGTCATCTTCTCGCCGTTCTACGAGAACTACGGCGCTGACACCATTCTCTCGGGTGCCGAGCCCATCTATGTGCCGCTCAACCCGCCCACATTCGACTTTGACCGCGAGGCGCTCGAGGCAGCCTTCCGCGACAACGACCCCAAGGCCATCGTCCTGTGCAACCCTTCTAACCCTTGCGGCAAGGTCTTTACGCGCGAGGAGCTCACCTTCATCGCCGACCTCTGCAAAAAGTACGACGCCTACTGCATTACCGACGAGGTATACGAGCACATCGTCTACGCGCCCCACGAGCACGTCTATATGGCCACGCTGCCCGGCATGTTCGAGCGAACCATCAGCTGCAGCTCGCTGTCTAAGACGTACTCCATCACCGGTTGGCGCCTGGGCTACACCATCGCCCCGGCCCAGATCACCGAGCGCATCAAGAAGGTCCACGACTTTCTCACCGTGGGTGCCGCCGCTCCCCTGCAGGAAGCCGTTGTCACCGCCCTCAACTTCGACGACAGCTATTACGATGAGGTCCTCGACCTCTACACCGCCAAACGCGACCTGTTCTGCCAGGGGCTCGATATCATCGGTCTTGAGCATAACGTGCCGCAGGGCGCCTACTACGTCATGATGGACATCTCTGAGTTTGGCTATGACAGCGACCTCGAATTCTGCGAGGACCTCGCATCCAAGGTGGGCGTGGGCGCCGTGCCCGGCTCGAGCTTCTTCCGCGAGCCCGTCAACCATCTGATTCGTTTCCACTTTGCCAAGCGGGACGAGACGCTTAACGCGGCACTGGAGAACCTCAAGTCGCTACGTGATAAAATCAAGCCGCGCGGGTAAGGACGGCCCGGCAACTAAAGCAACCAAAGAAGCCCCGCACCGCCCGCCACGTTGCGAGGCTTCTTTTTATAGCGCTTTCTTAAATGGTTTAGAGCCCTATACTTTAGTCACGGAGCAACTCGTCCCAGAGAGAGGAATACTATGGCAGAACAGCAGCTTATCGGAGCGCTCGAGGCCGGCGGCACCAAGATGGTCTGCGCCACGGGCTATGCAGACGGTACGGTCCTGGAGCGTGAGCAGATCGCGACCACGACCCCGCAGGAGACCGTTGAGGCCGTCAATGCATGGTTTGCCGACAAGGGCATCGCCGCGCTGGGCATCGGCGCCTTTGGCCCCACCGCAGTCAACCCTGCCTCGCCCCAATACGGCAAGATCCTGGAGACGCCCAAAACGGCATGGCGCTACTTTGACCTGCTGGGCACTATCCAAAACGAGCTCAATATCCCCTGCGGCTACGACACCGACGTCAACGTCGCCTGCCTGGGCGAGGTCACCTTTGGTTGCGCCCAGGGCCTCACTGACGTTGTGTATCTGACCATCGGCACCGGCGTGGGCGCCGGCGTGCTCTCGGGCGGTAAGCTCGTACACGGCATGATGCATCCCGAGGCCGGCCACATCCTGGTCACGCGCGACCCGCGCGACACCATTGGCGAGCACAGCGCCTGCCCCTTCCACGACAATTGCCTCGAGGGTCTCATCGCCGGCCCCGGCGTTAAAAAGCGCTGGGATGGCAAGAGCGCCGGAGACATGGCCGATGACCCGGAGGCCATGGACCTGCTCGCAGGCTATCTGGCACAGGCGCTCATGACCTACACGCTGTGCTACGCGCCGCAAAAGATCATCATCGGTGGCGGCGTGGCCGACCACACCCCCATCGTGCCGCTCGCGCGCAAGAAGTGCGCCGAGATGCTCAACGGTTATATCGTCACGCCCGAGGTCAACGACATCGATACCTATATTGTCAACAACAGCCTTGAGGGCAAGCAGGGCATCATGGGCTGCCTGGCCCTGGGCGCGCAGGCGCTTCAGTAACAGACGCACCCACAGGGCGTGGCGCGCCCGGCAAATCCAACCTACGGAACGACGCCACCACGCCCTATATAAGCCCTCTAATAAAAAAGGCCGCCTAGCACCAAGCATACGTCCTAGGCGGCCTTTTTGGCACATATGAGCGATCGTAGTAGATATCGGAGCACAACGCCCGTTGCCGCTCCACAGCAGTCGATCATCACATCGGTGATCATGCCGGCGCGTCCCGGCACAAAGAGCTGAATCGTCTCGTCGATCGAAGGAATCAGCAGCAGGAACACCGCCGTGGGCAGCAGCACGTCAAAGGTGCGCCGGCCCTCAAAATCAAAGGCGTGCGTTGCCAAGATGCCGAGCACCATATACTCGGTAAAATGCGCGCACTTGCGAACAACAAAGTTGGTCACCCATTCATATGGAAGTCCCACGCCGTGCAGGAAACCGCGGATAGCTTCCATGACCGTTAGGCTCAGCGAGCCCGACCCCGAGCCGGGAACCAGCGAATTGCCCCAGATCAAGACCGCCATCAGGCCTGTCTCTTATACACATCTCCGAGCCCACGAGACGCGTAGTAATCTCG